>NZ_JOGV01000020.1:0-103315 GCF_000721365.1 Streptomyces sp. NRRL F-5650
CTCCTGCGGGGCGGTGTCCTTCAGCAGGAAGCCCGCACTGCCGTGGCCGAGCGCCCGCAGGACGTTGTCGCGTTCCCCGAACGTCGTCAGGACCAGCACCCGTACCCCCGGCGCGGCGCGGCCCAGCTCGGCCAGCGCGGTCAGCCCGTCCATCACGGGCATCTGGATGTCCAGCAGGGCCACGTCGACCGCGGTGCTCCGGGCGGTCTCCACCGCCTCCCGGCCGTCCCGGGCCTCGGCGACCACCTCGATGTCCCGGGAGCGCGGTCACAGACCTCGGGTCAGGGGCTCCACGGGCAGGACACTTTGGAGGCGAGCTTCCCGTCGCGGAAGCAGAACCGGTAGACGATGTCCTTCTCGTCGTCCACGAAGTGCTCGCAGGTCGCGTCATCGGGCAGCGCAGGCCCCTGTTTCTCCACGCCGTCGGTGAGCCACGAGCCGCCTTCCGGCAACTTCCCGCGCAGGTCCGCCTCGGCCTCGCCGACTCGAGCCGACTCGTACACGCTCGCCGGTATGGCCCCCTTCTCCAACTCGTCGATCCCTTTCGACACCCCCCACACCAGAAGGGCGCCGACGCCCACGACGAGGACCACGGCGGTGGCAGCGCATCCCAGGGCGGCGTTCTTCTTGCTGCTCATGATGGCGGTGAACTCCTTGTGCGGTACGGAGCGTTCGAGGACGCCGCCACCATGTCCCGCCGAGGCCCCGCCGATCTGCCCTAGGAAGTCGTCGTCCGCGGCCACCGAAGTCGCGCCGCCCGGAGGGGACTGCCGCTCGCCACCGGCGTACGGCAGCACACCGGCGAGGCGGAAGCCCCCGCCGGGGGTGAGGCCGGCGTGCACCATGCCGCCGACCAGACGGGCCCGCTCCCGCAGGCCCGTCAGCCCCTGTTGACCGCTGATCGCGGGGAATGCAGCCGGAACCCCGGCCGGTACTGGGCCGTTCGCCACCTCGACTACGAGGCTGTCCGGTTCGTAACGCAGCGCGACCGTGATCGGGGCGCCAGGCGCGTGCTTGTGTGCATTGGTCAGCCCCTCCTGAGCGATGCGGTACGCCGCCCGGTCGACAGCGGGAGTGAGGGGTTGCTCGACGCCGGAGCGGTGCAGTTCCACTGTCGCGCCCGCCGCCCGCGACGACGCGACCAACTCGTCGACGGAAACCGCGGCACGGTCCGAGGAGGGCCCGGCTCCCTGCGGACCGGGCCCGGGCCCGGACATCTCCGCGTCGTTGCGCAGGATGCCCACGGCTTCGCGCAGCTCCCGCATCGCCGATCTGGATGCCTGCCGGAGGACGCCCACACCTTCCCGCTGGCGGCCGTTGAGCTCCGGGTCCACCTCCAGTGCCCCGGTGTGCACGGCGATCAGGGCAAGTTGATGGCCAAGGCTGTCGTGCATGTCCTGGGCGATGCGCTGCCGCTCCAGCAGCCGGGCCTGGCGCGCCACCATCGCCCGTTCGCGCACCAGTTGGGCGTTGTGCCGCCGCAGGGCGTCCAGCAGGGCGTGCCGCTGGGCACGGTACCGGGCGGCGAAACCGGGAACCACCGCCAGCACCAGGAACGGACCCCCGGTAAGCGCGACGGTCACCAGCACCGACAGTCCGAGGTCTTCATCCGGTGCGGTGGCCACGCCGGCGACAAGGTGGAGCACGAAACCGGCCGTGAACGCGGCCAGTGCCCGCGCCGGGCGCTCGATGCGGCTGCCGGCGGACCAGCCGGCGCAGACCAGCAGGGCGAACGTACCGGGAAAGGTGCCGGCCAGGGCTGACGCGGCCAGCAGTACCGACGCGGGCAGGGCACGACGCGCCAGGGACAGTACGGCGACGGCCAGGGCCAGTGCCCCGCCCTGTACCAGGGAGCCGGTCTCCGCCGTGCGGAGGATGCCTGCGATCCCGGAGAGCACTGGCGTGAGCACGGCCTCGCCGACGATCCGCCGCCGGGGCCAGGGGGAGGCGGCGGCGAGACGGAGGCGGAACGAAGGTCCGGTACGGGGAGTTTCTGCAGCATCCACGTGCAGACGATAGGCGGCTGCCCTCTGACGCCCGCAGCCTTCCTTCGGTGCGGTCGCGCGCGACGAAGGGGGGGGCGGGGGGCCTCGGTTCCTGGGATTCGTGCCCTCTTTGGTCGTTACGGGTGACGACTTATGGAGACTGCCGCAGGGCGGGCGGTCTGGTGACGATGGCTCCGCCGGACGCACTCAGCGGCGGTACAGGGAACGACGGCTTCGGGAGCGGAACAGTGGACAGTGCGGGACAGTGGACCGGCAGACGTTTCACCGTCCGGCAGGAGAACCGTCTCAAGGCCGGCCGTTACACCGTGAGCGAGCTGATGCCGGACGGTTCGGAGGGCGAGGTCCTGGCCTGCGCCGAGGTGAAGCGATTCTCGCTCAAGGAGAAGATCACTTTCCACGCCGGCCTGTCCGGGACCCGCGTGCTGTTCACCATCGAGGAGCGCGGCCTGCGCGGCGCCGGTGATGGCTACGACGTGTGGGACGCGGAGGGCGATCTTGTCGGCGGTTTCGAGGAGAAGGACGTCGCCTCCCTGGTGCGTTCGACCTGGGTGCTGGACCAGCCCGGATTCCCGTCCGCCGTCGGCCGGGAGCGTAACCGGTTCGTGGCTGTGCTCCGCCGCGTCTGGGACTTCCTGCCGCTGGACCTGGTGCCGTTCCTGTGGCCGTACCACTTCGACTTCGAGACGGGGGGCAAGCAGGTGCTGAAGGTGGACAGGAAGTGGGGTCTGCGGGACCGCTACGTGGTCGACATCCTCATCCCCGGGCCGGACCCCCGCCTGGCCGTCGCCCAGGCCGTGGCCCTGGACACGTTCCAGGACCGTTGACCCGAAGAGACTGAGCCCTTTGAGGACCGCCATGGCGCGTTCACCGAGGCTGCGGATCTTCGCGTGGTCCCGGTTGTGACGTCGGCGCCAACCACGCAGGTTCTTGCCACGGATCGGAACACGGATCACCGGGCCCGCGCCGCGGTCAGGTCGTGGGTGGCTCCCGGCAGTGCGTCCGAGGCCCGGATCAGACGTCCTGGCGGGGTCGGTGAGGAGCTGCACGTTCATCCCGTGGTGCTTCTTCTGCCGGAAGGGCAGACGCGCTTCGAGTGTCCTCGGGCAACGCAATCTTCCGCCTCCGCGGCGGCTGTTCACCGCGGAGGCGACTCCCGAACCGGCTCCCGCCACCGTGCCGCAGGGAGCAGCATGGCCGTCACCGCGACGCTCGCGCACACAGCCGCCGTCGCCACGAAGACCGCCCGGTACGACAGGTCCGGGCCGCCGTCGGCGGTGGCGAGGGTGACGAGGGCGGCGAGCCCGACGACACCGCCGAGTTGGCGGGTGGTGTTCATCAGGCCGGAGGCCGCTCCGGCGTCCTGCTCGCGGATGCCGGAGGTGACGGTGGTGGTGATCGGGGTGATGAGCAGGCCCATGCCGGCGGACATGACGATCGCGGGACCGAGCAGTCCGTCCAGGTAACCGCTGTCCGTGCTGATGCCGCTCTGCCACAGGAAGCCTGCGGCGCTGAGGACGGCGCTGAGGACGATGAGGCCGCGGGCGCCGGTGCGCTCCATGACGGCGGGGGCGAGGCGGGCTGCCGCGATGCCGACGAGTGTGTGGGGCAGGAAGCCGACACCGGTGGCCAGGGCTCCGTAGCCGAGGACGTCCTGCATGTACAGCGACAGGAAGTACCACATGGGGATGAAGCAGACGCCGGCCAGCAGCATGGTGACGTTGCCCGCCCAGACGGGGCGCAGCCGCACCAGGCGGGGCGGCATCAAGGGGGCTGCCGCGAACCGGGACTCCGTCACCGCGAACGCGGTCAGTGCCACGGCGCCGACGACCAGGCCCGTCAGGGTGGTCGGGCCCGTCCAGCCCTGTGTTCCGGCCTGGTTGACGCCGTAGACGAGGGCCGTGACGCCCAGGGTGGCCAGCACCGCCCCGGGGACGTCGAGCCTGCCGGAGGCCGCGCGGGAGTGAGTGTCCGGCAGCAGGCGCAGGGCCGCCAGGACGGCCACGGCGCCGACCGGCACGTTGATCAGCAGGATCCACCGCCAGGACAGCGCGTCGGTCAGGACGCCGCCGATCAGGTTGCCCGCCGCGCCTCCGGCAGAGCTGACCGCCGTCCAGATCGCCAACGCCTTGGTGCGGCCCGGCCCTTCGGGGAAGGTGGTGGTCAGGATGGTGAGCGTGGCCGGGGCCAGCACCGCGGCACCCAGGCCCTGGGCCGCTCTCATGGCGATCAGCAAACCGGGGCCGGTGGCGAGTCCGCCCACCAGGCTGGAGAGGGAGAACAGCGCCAGCCCCCACACGAACGCCCGCCGGCGGCCGTACAGGTCCGCGAGCCGGCCGCCGAGGAGCAGGAAGCCCGCGAAGACCAGCGCGTAGCTGCCCACGACCCACTGCAGTCCCGCCGTGTCGAAGCCGAGCGCGGTCTGGATCGACGGCAGCGCCACGTTCACCACCGACACGTCGAGCACCACCATGAACTGTGCCGCGCAGGCCAGCCACAGCAACGCCGCCTGACGGGGCGCCAGTGCGCCGGTTGCTTCCGTGTCGGCTGATCCGTCGGCGGCACGGGCTTCGCCTTGTCCCATGTCTGTCTCTTCCCCATCGTCGCGGGCAGGTTTTATAGTACAGCGGTACTATGAAAATGGGCCGGACGGGAAGGGGACGCGGTGCCGAAACGTGTTGACCACGACCAGCGCCGGGCGCACATCGCGGATGCCCTGGTCCGGGTGGCCGCGCGGGACGGGCTGCACGCGGTGACCATGCGGGCGGTCGCGGCCGAGGCGGGCATGTCCTTGAACCTGGTGCAGTACTACTTCGACACCAAGGCCCAGTTGATGCACGCCGCGCTCCAGCACCTCGAGCGGCAGAGCCACGCGCGGTGGTCGGCGCGGCTGGAGGGCCTGGACGATCCGGGTTCCGTGCGGGCCTGTCTCGAAGCGTTCGTCGACGAGGCCCTGCCGGCCGACGCGGACAGCCGCACCTTCCGGCTCGTGTGGACGTCCTACGCGGTCCTTGCCATGACCGACCCCGAACTGGCGGAGCAGCCCTTCGTCGAGGGGCCGAACCGGCTTGAGCGGCAGCTCACCGGCGTCCTGGCCGCGGCGCAGGCGGCCGGGGAGATCGCGGCATACCTGGATGTCTCCGCCGAGGCCGCGCGTCTGCTCAGCCTCAGTCACGGTGTCGGGACCAGCGTGCTGGTCGGGCAGCGGTCGGCGGCCCAAGCCCGGTACGTGATGCGCTACCACCTCTCCCGCTTGTTCAACGACCCCACTCCGCCCCGGGCCCCCGGCCCGCACCCGACGGTGGTCACCTGACCCGTACCGGTCCGGGAACGGGACGCCCGGAGGCGCGATGTGGGGCACGGTTCGCCGGTGGGCCCGGCTCGACGGACAGGAGAAGCTCAGTGACCACCCCAGGCCGGCAGTCGCGGGACTTTCCCTTCGCACCCCCCGGCGAGCTGGACATGGAACCGGACTTCGCGCGATTGCGGCAGGAGGAGCCCATCAGCCGCGTCCGCCTCCCGTACGGGGGTGAGGCGTGGCTGGTCACGCGTTACCAGGACGTCAAGACCGTGCTGGGCGACCCCCGGTTCAGTCGGGCGGCCACGCAGCACGCCGGGGCGCCGCGGATCCAGCCCGATCCGGCGGGCGAAGGGGTGCTGATGTCCCTGGATCCCCCGGACCACACGCGCCTGCGTAAGACGGTCGCGGGTGTCTTCACCAAGCGCCGGGTGGAAGAACTGCGGCCCGCCGTGCAGAGGACCGCCGAGGAGTTGCTGGAGGCGATGCAAGCCTCGGGCGCACCGGCCGACCTGGTCGCGTCGTACGCGCTGCCGCTGCCCGTCACGGTGATCTGCGACCTGCTGGGCGTACCCGGGGACGATCGTGATCGGCTACGGAGCTGGTCCGACGCGCTGCTGTCCACCACGGCCTGCGCGCCCGCCGAATCGGCGGCGGCCGCGCAGGACATGGCCGACTACTTCGCGGCCCTGGTGAGCCGGCGGCGCCGCCGGCCGACGGACGACCTGCTCGGGGCCCTGGTGCGGACGTGGGACCGTGCGCAGGGGCGGCTGCGCGACGAGGAGCTGGTCCTGCTCACCCGTGATCTGCTCATCGCCGGCCACGAGACCACGGCGAGCCAGATCGCCAACTGCACCTGGCTGCTGCTCAGACACCCGCGCCTCATGCACCGCTTGCGTACGGACCCGTCGGTGACGGCGCCGGCGGTGGAGGAACTACTGCGGTTCGTCCCGCTGGGCTCGGGCGGTTTCCGGGCCAGGGTGGCCACCGAGCCGGTGGAACTGTGCGGGGTGCGCATCCGGGCGGGCGAGACGGTGTTCGCTCCCACCGTGGCGGCCAACCGGGACCCGGACGTCTTCGCCGATCCCGGGCGCCTCGATGTCGACAGGTCCCCCAACCCGCACCTCGCCTTCGGGCACGGTGTGCACCACTGCTTGGGTGCGCAGTTGGCCAGGCTGGAGCTCCAGGTGGCGCTGGGCGTCCTGCTGCGCCGTCTGCCGCGCCTCCGACCGGCCGTCGACGAAAAGGAGATCGCGTGGAAGACGGGCATGCAGATCCGCGGGCCGAAGGCCCTGCCGGTCACATGGTGAGCGGGGAGTCCGCGGCCGCCGGCCGTTGGCGGCTGGCGGTGGACGTGAGGTCGTGCATCGGATCGGGCGCGTGCGCCGGGTCGTCCGCCCACTTCCGCATGACGCGGGACGGCCACGCCGAGCCGCGCGAGGACGTCATAGCCGCGGACGACACGGCTCGGGACGCCGCGGAGTGCTGCCCGGCGGAGGCCATCACGATCACCTGCGCCAGTACCGGTGAGTTGATCGCGCCCGCACCAGCGCCCGCGTGAGCCGCGGGGCTTCGGTCGCCACCGCGGCATCACCCTGCCCGCGGCCACCGAGGAGCCCCTGCCGGCTGCGTCCCCCTCCGCGGAGCACCGAGGCGCTCGGGGGCGGCGACCTGGGGGCTCGGGGGCGGCGCCCGAGGGCCGGCGGCGGCGACCTTGGGCGGGCCATGAGGCCGCCTTGCTCGGGCGTGGAGTGACGGGCGCTTCAGTGAATCCGGTGCGGCACTCGGCCGGCCCGTCCGGACGGCGCTCCGGACAGCCGCCTGCGTGCCGCGCCTGTCCGCCGGCATGGGCGGCGGTCTGGACAGCCCGTCGAGTCAACCGATTCTCCAGCCGCAAAGGGAACTTCATGACCTTCGTCATAGAGCTCGACATGAACGTCACGCTCGACCAGCTCGAGGACGCGGCGCGACGGCGCACGCCCGTGGAGTTGTCCGCACCCGTCCGCTCCCGCGTCCGCGCCTCGCGCGACGTGCTGGAGAAGTTCGTGCAGGACGAACGTGTCATCTACGGGGTCAACACCAGCATGGGAGGCTTCGTCGACCACCTGGTACCGGTGTCCCAGGCCCGTCGGCTCCAGGAGAACCTGATCAACGCAGTCGCCACCAACGTGGGGGCGTATCTGGACGACACGACCGCCCGGACCATCATGCTGTCCCGCATCGTGTCGCTGTCGCGCGGCAACTCCGCGATCACCCCGGCGAATCTCGACAAGCTGGTGGCCGTGCTCAACGCCGGAATCGTGCCGTGCATCCCGGAGAAGGGCTCCCTCGGCACCAGCGGTGACCTCGGCCCGCTGGCCGCGATCGCCCTGGTGTGCGCGGGGCAGTGGAAGGCCCGCCGCGACGGACGGGTCGTGTCCGGGAAGCAGGCCCTGTCCGAGGCCGGCGTCGAGCCGATGGAGCTGGGTTACAAGGACGGCCTGGCCCTGATCAACGGCACGTCGGGCATGGTCGGCCTGGGCACCCTGGTCCTCCAGGGCGCCCGCCGGCTCGTGGACCGCTACCTGCAGGTCTCCGCCCTGTCGGTCGAGGGCCTGGCAGGCATGACGAAGCCTTTCGACCCCCGCGTGCACGGCGTCAAACCGCACCGCGGGCAGCGCGAGGTGGCCTCGCGGCTGTGGCAGGGGCTGGCCGACTCGCACCTGGCGGTCAACGAACTCGACACGGAGCAGACCCTGGCCGGAGAGATGGGTACGGTCGCCAAGGCCGGGTCGCTGGCGATCGAGGACGCCTACTCCATCAGGTGCACGCCGCAGATCCTCGGTCCGGTGCTCGACGTGCTGGACCGGATCAGGGCGACCCTGCAGGACGAGCTGAACTCCTCCAACGACAACCCGATCGTCCTGCCCGAAGAGGCGGAGGTGTTCCACAACGGGCACTTCCACGGCCAGTACGTGGCCATGGCCATGGACCACCTGAACATGGCCCTGGCCACCGTGACCAATCTCGCCAACCGGCGCGTGGACCGCTTCCTGGACAAGAGCAACAGCAACGGGCTGCCCGCCTTCCTGTGCCGGGAGGACCCGGGGCTGCGCCTGGGCCTGATGGGCGGCCAGTTCATGACCGCGTCGATCACCGCCGAGACCCGAACCCTGACCGTTCCGATGTCGGTGCAGTCCCTCACCAGCACGGCGGACTTCCAGGACATCGTGTCCTTCGGCTTCGTCGCCGCCCGCCGCGCGCGGGAGGTGCTCACCAACGCCGCCTACGTGGTGGCCTTCGAGCTGCTGTGCGCGTGCCAGGCCGTCGACATCCGCGGCGCGGAGAAACTGTCCTCCTACACCCGCCCGCTGTACGAGCGCACCCGCGCGATCGTGCCCTTCCTCGACCGGGACGAGACCGTCACCGACTACGTCGAGAAGCTGGCCGCGGACCTGATCGCGGGCGAGTCCGTCGACGCCGCCGTGGCGGCGCACTGAAGCCGCCCGGAAAGGAGACACCCATGACGACCACACCGGCCGAGCAGGCGGTCACGGACTTCGTCCGGGAATGGAGCACGGCCGAGGAGCGGGGGGACCACAGGGCACTGGGGGAGCTGCTCGGGGAGGACTTCGTCGGGGTGGGCCCCCGGGGCTTCCTGCGCAGCCGCGAGGAGTGGCTGGCCCGCTACAGCACGGGCACGGTGCGCAACACGTCGTTCGAGGTGAGCGACCTGCACATCCGCTGCTACGGGGAGACCGCGATCGTTGTGGCGGCCCAGACCCAGCAGAGCGTGAACGGTGATGCCGATGCCAGCGGTGCGTTCCGCTTCACCCTCGTCGTCGTCCGGCGGGACGGGCGGCTGCGGCTCGCCGGTCTGCACCTGAGCCCGAACGCCGCCCCGGCAGGCGGCGGCTGACCGCCTGCCGGGACGGCGTCGGCTCCGCGGCCCGCCCGCGCCGGTCACACGGCACGGGCGGGCGGAACGTCGGCCTTCGCCGTCTCCTGGGCGCGCAGGGCGAACCGCTGGATCTTGCCCGTGGGCGTCTTGGGCAGGTCCGCGGTGAACTCGACCAGGTGCGGGAACTGATGGGCGGCCAGGCGGTCCTTGCACCACTGCCGTAGCTGCCGGGCCAGTGCGTCGCCGCCCCGGCAGCCGTCGCGCAGCACGACGAACGCCTTGATCCGGGTGAGGCGGTCGGTGTCCACGCCGACGACCGCCGCTTCGGCCACATCCGGGTGCTGCCGAAGGGCGGTCTCGATCGCGGCGGGAGCGACCCACAGCCCGGAGACCTTCATCATGTCGTCGGCCCGTCCCTCGTACCAGTAGAAGCCGTCCCCGTCGCGGTGGTAGCGGTCACCGGTGCGGTACCAGCCCCCGTGCAGCGCCGACCGGGTCTGGTCGGCGCGATGCCAGTACTGGGCCAGCATGCTGCCGCCCCGCACGAACATCTCTCCGCTGCCGGCGCCCTCCACCTCCGCACCGTCGGGGTCGACGAGCTTGATCCGGTAGCCGGGCACCGCCCTCCCCGAGGAGCCTGGGCGCAGGGCCCGCTCGGTGTTGCTGCAGTAGATGTGCAGCATTTCGGTGGAGCCCACGCCGTCCAGGATCGTCAGCCCGTAGAGGTCGTGCCATCGTTCCCAGACGTGCGCGGGCAGGGTCTCGGCGGCCGAGACGCACAGCCGGAGCGACGACACGTCCCGAGAGGCGGCGCCGGGTGAGCGCGGCAAGGCGTTGTACAGGGCCGGAACGGAGAACAGCAGCGTGGGACGGGCCCGTTCGACGGTCTCCAGCACGAGGTGCGGTGCCGGAAAGCCGGGCAGCAGGACGGAGCTCCCGCCGAACCACAGAGGGAACAGCAGGCTGTTGCCCAGGCCGTAGGCGTGGAAGAGTTTGGTGGTGGACAGGTGCACGTCGTCCCCGGTGACACCCAGGACGTCGCCCGCATAGTGACGGCAGACGGGTGCGATGTCCCGCTGCAGGTGGACCACGCCCTTGGGCCGGCCGGTGGACCCGGAGCTGTACAGCCACAGCGCGGGATCCTCGGGGTGTGTGGGCGCGGCGCCCAGTTCACCCTCGTGGGCACGGAGCAGGCCGGGCAGGTGGAGGATGCCGTCGCCCGGCCCGGCGGGCTCCGTGCTGATCACCGTCACGCCGGCCTCCCGCAGTACGGGGGCGAGCACCTCGTACCGGTCCGCCTCGACGACGGCTGCCCGGGCGTAGCTGTCCTGTGCGTAGAAACGGACCTGCTCCGGGTTGGTCCGGTAGTCGACCGGGACCGGGACTGCGCCGATGCGGCCTGCGCCGAGGAAGGCGGTGAAGAAGGCCGGGGTGTCGTCCAGAACGAGCAGGACCCGCTGCTCGCGCTGGACGCCGAGTGCGCGGAGGGCCCGGCCCGCCGCGCACATGTTCCGGTAGAGCTCGCCGTAGGTGACGGGGCCGTGCGGGCCACGGAGGGCGGCCTTGTCGCCCAGGCCGGTGCCGAGGTGGTGATCGATGACGGTGAAGAGGCTGAATCGGTCGGTGGTCATGTCCGCTCCTGTGGGAAGGGCAGGGAGCTGATCGGCCCCCGGGTGCGGCCCTGCCCCGGTCGCGGCGTTGGCCGGGAGCCGGGGCAGGGCTGAGGTCGGGGTGCGCGGGGGAGGGGGTCAGGTACTGCTCGGAGGGATGTTCTGGTTGAGGCGGAACAGGTTGGCCGGGTCGTACTTGGCCTTGACGGCCTGCAACCGCGCGAACTTGGCGGCGCCGTACGCCTCCCGCGTGCGGTTGGCCTCGCCCGGGTTCATGAAGTTGACGTAGCCGCCCGTCAGGTGGCCGGCCAGGGCCCGGTAGCCCTCGCGGGCCCATGCGGTGTGGCGGGCGTCCTCGGTGGGGTCCGTCCAGGCGGCGGCCAGGTTGGTCACGAACGGCGACTGGCGGTTGGGGTAGGCGGTGGCGTCGTCGGGTGTCCGCGCCACGGCCCCGCCCAGGTAGAGCAGTTCGAGCTGGGTGAACGGGGAAGCGATGCCGGCGGCGTGCTCCAGGACCGTGTCGACGGCGGAGTCGCTCAGCTCGTTCAGATAGCCGCTCTTGGTGTAGATCCGGTCGGGGACGACGGCGCCGGGGAAGGAGTACGCCTGAAGGGCCCGGTAGGGCAGGGTCGCCTTGGTCAGGCCGTGGGGTTTGCCGACGTGGAGGATGGACTCGAGCTGTCGCTCCCCTTCGTGCGGATCTCCGATCCAGCAGCTCATGGCGCAGATGACCGGCTTGCCGTGCAGGTCGGCGGGCAGTTCGGGCAGCGGCGGTGCCAGACGCAGATACAGCGCCCAGGTCAGTTCGTCGGGGGCGGTGGCCATGTGGTCGCGCCAGGCCCGGACGACCTGGGGCCCTTCGTCCAGCGAGTAGTAGGTGCTGGCGAACCGGATGGGCCCGACACGATGGAGGCCGAACTCGAACTCGGTAGCCACACCAAAGTTGCCCCCGCCTCCCCGGACGGCCCAGAACAGGTCGGGATTCTCGGTGTCGCTCGCGGTGAGGACACCGCCCTCCGCCGTGACGATCTGCACGGAGACGAGATTGTCGATGGACAGGCCGTACTTGCGGCTCAGCCAGCCGAACCCGCCGCCGAGGACGAGTCCCCCCAGGCCGGTGTGGGAGACCACGCCGGCCGGGGTGGCGAGCATGTGGGCCTGGGTAGCGGTGTCGAACGCCCCCAGCAGACAGCCGCCCTGGGCCCGCGCGCGCCGCAGGCGGCGGCTGACCTTGACGCTGTTCATCAAGGAGAGATCGATGACGATCCCGCCGTCGCACACCGAGTGCCCGGCCATGCTGTGACCTCCGCCGCGGACCGCGACCAGCAGGCCGCTCCTGCGGGCGAAGCCGACGGCAGCGACCACGTCCGTGGTGCTGGTGCAGCGGGCGATCAGTGCGGGGTGCCGGTCGATCGTGCCGTTCCAGACACGGCGCGCCTCGTCGTAGTCGGCGTCGCTCGACCAGATCAACTCTCCTCTGAACGCCCCGCGGAACGCTGCCAGGGTGGCGGGGTCGAGCTGTGGGAACTGCATCCTTGTCCCTTTCTGCGGCGCCATGGCGGGCGCTTGACGGTGACTGCTGGCGCGTTCAGAAGTCCGGCGACAGTGCGTCGCATCCATGGCCCGCGATCTGCTTCATGGCGGTCCGTACGGCCTCGACATCGGCGTCGGGCCCGCCCGCGCGGGCCGGCAGCAGGGCGAGGGCCGTCGCCTCGCCGCGGGAGACCGCAGGAGTGCGCCGTGCCAGAGCGGTCAGGCTCTGTCCCGGGCCGGCCTCGACCAGGAGGTACGGGCCGTCGCTGAGCAGATGCTCCAGGGCGGGGCCGAACAGGACCGGTTCGGCGGGCTGCCCGGTCCAGAACTGCCAGTCGGTGGCAAGCTCGTCGGTGACCTCCTGCCCGGTGCAGGCGGAGTAGAGGGTGGTGTGCGGCGGATGGAGGGGCGGACGGGTGAGGGAGCCCGCGTGGGCCGCGGCGACGTCCCGCATCACCGGGTGGTGGAAGGGCTGCCGGGCGCGGGCGAGGGAACAGGTGACACCGGCACCGCGCAGGGCGGCTTCCACGTCGGCCAGGGCCTCTTCCGTGGCGGACAGCAGTAGCTGGCGCGGTCCGTTGACGGCGCCGACGACCACACCGGGCACCAGATGGGGTTCGACCCGCTCGGGGCCGGCGGCCACGGCCAGCATGCCGCCGCGCGGGGCGTGCCGGTAGACACCGACGTATTCGGACAGGTAGCGCAGCCCGCAGTCGAAGGAGAACACGCCGGCCAGGGTCGCGGCGGCCAGTTCCCCCACGCTGTGCCCCAGCAGGACGTCGGGGCGCAGCCCGCACTCGGTGAGCATGGTGCCCAAGGCGCAGTTGACCGCGTACAGCAGGGGCTGGGCGTAGGAGATGTCGTCGAAGTCCGCGGGCGGCACGGTCGCGAGCCACCCTTCCCGCAGGGTGCGCCCCGCCGGGCCGAAGGCGTCGAAGGCGTGGTCCATCGTGGAGGTGAAGGACTCCGAGACGCCGTAGAGGCCGGCGGCCATGCGGGCGTGCTGTGCACCCTGGCCGGGAAAGGTGAAGGCGATCCTCGGACGGGGCGGACGGGGGCGGGGGTTGGGGTTGGGGGCATCCATCAAGCCGGCTCCTGCGGTGCCGAAGGGGCGGGAAGGGGGCGGAGGGACGCCTCACTTCCCGCCGGCGGGGACGTTGACGTACTCCAGGACGGCGCGCGGTGTCTTCAGGTCCCGGATGGCGTCTTCCGGGATGTCGATGTCGTAGCGGTGCTTGAGCTGGGCGGAGGTCTCCAGCAGGACCAGGGAGTCGAAGCCGAGGACCTCGAACTCGCGGTCGAGGATGTCGTCGCCCTGGGCGAGGGCCTGCTCGTCGCCGGAGCACTCGCTGAGGACCTGCAGGAGCTGGTCGATGCTGAGCATGCGGAACGATCCCTTCTCGATCGGGTGGGAACACGGGGAGCCGTGGCGTCAGGGGATGTGCTCGACGACGACGGCCGAGTTGAAGCCGCCGGCGCCCCGCGCGAGGACGAGGGCCCTCGACAGGGGGCAGCTACGGGGCTCGTCGCGGACGAGGTCGATCCGGTAGTCGTCCACGACGTCGGTGACGTTGACGGCCGGCGGGATCACGTTGTCGCGCAGTGCGAGGAGAGCGCACACCACATCGAGCGGCCCCCCGCCGGCCATCAGGCGGCCGACCATGGTCTTGGGCGCGCAGACGGGAACGCCGTACGGGCCGAAGACGGACCGCAGGGCATCGGCTTCCCGGGCGTCGAGCTCTGTGACGCCTGCCGCGTCGGCAACGACGAGGTCGATGGCGTCGGGCCCGATCCCCGCGTCCGCCAGGGCGAGGTCGATGGCGCGCCGCAGCCCGGGGGGCCGCCCCGCGCCGGGAGCGGGGTCGAAGGTCGCCGCGTAGCCGGTGATGCTTCCGTAGGGACGTCGGTCGGTGCGCCCTCGCGCCGACTCGGGGTCCTCCATGACCAGGAGGGCCCCGCCTTCTCCCGGCACGTAACCGCAGGCCCGCCGATCGAACGGCAGGTAGGCGGTGGCGGGGTCGGCGGCCGTGCTGACGGTGCCGGAGGCCAGGTGCGACACCCAGCCCCAGGGGTCGAAGGAGGACTCGACGCCGCCGGTGACCATCAGGCGGCTGCGGCCGAGGGCGATCGTGCGGCGGGCCTGCCCGATGGCGTCCAGGCCGCCCGCCTGTTCGGCGACGACCACGCCGCCCGGGCCGCGCATCTTGTGCCGGATGGAGATCTGGCCCGTGTTGACGGCGTAGAACCAGGCGAAGCACTGGTAGACGCTGACGTGATCGGGACCCTGCCGCCACAGCCGCTGCATCTCGCGGTGGGAGAACTCGAAGCCCCCGGTCGCGTTCGAGGTGACGACGCCGCACTCGTACGTTCCGAGTTCGGCGACATCGACCCGGGCGTCCTCCAGCGCGCGGTCGGCGGCGACGAGGGCGAGCCGGGTGACGCGGTCGGTCTGCGGCAGCAGCCGCCCGGGGAGGTGCTCCCCGGCCTCGAAGCCGGTGATCTGTCCGGCCAGACACGCCGTGTACGGCGTGGGGTCGAACTCCCGCAGCGGGGCGATGGCCCGGGTGCCGGCCAGGGTGGCGTTCCAGTACTCCTCGACGGTCAGGCCGGTGGGTGCCGTCACGCCCATCCCGGTGATCACGACGTCGGCGTTCATGCGCGGCCTCCTCGCCACTTCTCCACGACCATGGCGCTCTGGAATCCGCCGAACCCGCTGCCCACGGTGAGGACGACGTCCAGGTCCGCCTCACGTGCCTCCAGGGGCACGTAGTCCAGGTCGCAGTCCGGGTCGGGCTCGTGAAGGTTGGCGGTGGGGGGCACCACGCCGTTGCGGACGGCCAGCGCGCAGGCGGCGACCTCGATCGCACCGATGGCGCCCAGGGAGTGCCCGATCATCGACTTGATGGAGCTGACCGGGACGTTGTAGGCGTGCTCGCCCAGGGCCTTCTTGAACGCCTCGGTCTCGTGCACGTCGTTCTGCCTGGTGCCCGAGCCGTGGGCGTTGACGTACCCGACGGCGGTGGGGTCGATGCGGGCCTCGTCCAGGGCGGTCGTGATGGCGCGGGCCATCTCGTTGCCGTCCCGGGACAGGCCGGTCATGTGGTAGGCGTTCGAGTGGGCGGCGTATCCCGTGATGGTGCCGTAGACGTCGGCTCCGCGCCGCCGGGCGTGTTCGCTGTCCTCCAGGACCAGCATGGCCGCGCCCTCGGCGATGGCGAATCCGTCCCGGCCGCGGGCGAAGGGACGCGGAGCGTGCTCGGGATCGTCGTTGCGGCGGGTGGTGGCCTTGATCGCGTCGAAGCAGGCCACCGCGATCGGGGTGACGGGAGCATCGGTGGCGCCGGCGACCATCACGTCGGCGCTGCCCTCCTGGATGAGCCGGCACGCATGGCCGAGGGCGTCGATGCCGGAGGTGCAGCCCGCCGAGACGACCGACACCGGTCCTTCGGCGCCGGCCGCCCAGGCTGTCTCGCGGGCGAGGGATCCCGGTACGAAGTAGTCGAAGAGGTGGGGGGACTGGTACTTCTGGTCGACCAGCCACTGGCGTCCCTCGTCGGACAGCACGACGTACTCGTTCTCGATGCTCGTGGCGGATCCCACCGCGTTGCCCACGCTCACCCCGATGCGGCCCGGGTCGACACCCGTGCCGGAGGCGATCCCGGCTTCCGCCACCGCCCGTCTGGCGCAGGCCACGGCCAGCAGGCCGGCCCGGTCCAGACGCCGGACCTCGCGGAGGCTGAAGCCACAGGCCGGCGGATCGAGATCGATCTCTCCGGCCACCTGGGAACGGAACGGCGTGGGGTCGAACGCCGTGATCCGGCGGATCGCGCTGCGCCCCGCGGTGATCATCTTCCAGAAGCCCTCGGTATCCGTCGAACCGGGTGCGAGGACGCTCAGGCCAGTTATGACTACGTGTCGGCTCACACCTCGAGACCTTGCGGGGTGCTGCTCCAGCGGCGGTCCACCGTCGCTCGTCGCCTGCTCCAGAGCGCCTTGCTCGGGCGGCACAGAGCGCCTTGCCCGGGCCTGGACCGGATCTGCACCGCGAGCGGGGAGCCTCGTCGTCGGGCCGGCCCGTTCCGGCCGCCCCGACGAAGGGAGAAGGTCTCGCCATGCCCGCACACACCGAGTCCCCGAGCGTCGCCCTGGTCACGGGCGGCACGAGTGGCATTGGGCTGTCGGTCGCCCATGCCCTGTTGCAGGACGGGCTGAAGGTCGTCGTCGCCGGTCGCGACCCCGGGAAGCTGGACACCGCCGTCAGGTCGCTGAAGATGGAGGACGACCAGTTCGACGTGGCCGGCTACACCTGCGACGTACGGGACCGCGACGCGGTCCACGACATGGTGCAACGGTGCGCCAAGGAGCACGGCGAGCCGAAGATCCTGGTCAACAACGCCGGCCGCAGTGGTGGCGGCGTGACCGCGGCGATCCCCGACGAGTTGTGGCTGGACGTCATCGACACCAACCTCAACAGCGTCTTCTGGGTGACCCGCGAAGTCGTCCGGATCAGCGAGGCGATCAAGCAGCCCTCCGGGCGGATCATCAACATCGCGTCCACCGGCGGCAAGCAGGGCGTCCCGTACGGGGCCCCGTACTCGGCGGCCAAGGCCGGTGTCATCGGCTTCACCAAGGCCCTCGCGAAGGAGTTCGCCGCCCACGGCGGCCCCACCGTGAACGCGGTGTGCCCCGGCTACGTGGAGACGCCCATGGCCCAGGACATCCGCGCCGGCTACGCCAGGCTCAACAACGTCACCGAGGAGCAAGTCCTCGCCGACTTCGAGGCGAAGATCCCCCTCGGCCGCTACTGCACCCCCGAAGAGGTGGCCGGCATGGTGCGCTACCTGGTCGGCCCGGCGGCCGCGTCGGTGACCGCCCAGGCACTCAACGTCTGTGGCGGGCTGGGCAGTTACTGACGCTTCGAACGGAAGAGGGACACCCGCATGACCATCGATGCATCCCCCGGGTCCTCCGCCTTCGGATTCGAGGGCCAGTCCTACTACGAACACCGGCGGCTGCGCCTGTACGACGCCGTGGTCGTCCATGCGTCGAACCGGCTGCTGTGGCGCTGCCCGAAAGAACGGCTGCTCGACCACTACAACGACTGGATCACCTCCCGCCACCTGGAGGTCGGGCCCGGCTCGGGCTACTACCTGGACCACTGCCGCTTCACCGCGGACAAGCCCGAGCTGACCCTGCTCGACCTCAACCCCGATCCGCTCAAGTTCGCCGCGCACCGCCTGCGCCGCCACAGCCCGCGCTGCGTACAGGCGGACATCCTGGAGCCCCTGCCCGACCTCGTCGGCAGCGGCTTCGCCTCCATCGCCTACAACTACGTGATGCACTGCCTGCCGGAGCCACCGGGAGGCAAGGGGATCGTCTTCAAGCACCTGCGCGAGGCACTGGCACCCGGCGGCGTCCTCTTCGGCAGCACCGTCCTGTCCCAGGGCGTGAAGCACACCGCCCTCTCCCGCCGCTTCAACATCCTCTACCAGCGGCAGGGCTCCTTCCACAATCAGAACGACAGCGTGCACGCACTGCACGAGGCTCTGGAGGAACACTTCCCCAGCCACTGGATCGAGGTACGCGGCAGCGTCGCCCTGTTCGCTGCCCGCGCACCGGAAACGGCCGTGCCCCGCCGCCCCGCAGCGTCCCCGGATCCCGATGAGTGAGGAGAAGCGCATGACGTCCGGGGCCACTTACGGTGATGTGGCCGTCCCGCTCACAGCCCTGTGGACCTCGGCCTTCGCGCGGTGGGGAGGCAGCCTGTCCCACGTCTCCAGCCTCGATCTGGCCGTGGCCGGCACCAGCCGGGCCCTGTCGGACCGCGGCATCGACCGCGACGTCGTCGAGGGTCTGGTACTGGGGTGGACCGTGCCGCAGCCCGCGATCTTCTACGGAGCCACCACGCTGGCGGCCCGACTCGGCATGCCGCAGGTCTGCGGACCGATGCTCAGCCAGGCCTGTGCCACCTCCGTCGCGGCCCTGCACCAGGCCGCCGCCTCGGTGGGCACGGGAGCCGGCCCCCAACTGGTCGTCACCACCGACCGCACCAGCAACGGACCGGACCTGACCTGGCCCGCACCCCGCGGTTCCGAACGGGGGCCCGTACGCGAGAACTGGGTGCGCGACAGCTTCTCCCGGGACCCCGTCACCGGGCAGAGCATGCTCGCCACGGCCGAAGCCGTCGCGGCCGAGTGCGGCTTCACCCGCGACGACCTGGACAGCCTCGCCGTCCTGCGCTCCGAGCAGTACACCGCCGCCCTCAGCGACGACCGCATCCACCGGCGCGACTTCATGGTCGGCATCGAGATCGAACAGACCGAACTCGGCAGCGTACGGCTCCTGGCCGACGAAGGCGTGCGGCCGGTCACGGCCGACAGCGCCGGTCGACTCCCCAGTGTCCGACCCGGCGGTCTGCACACCGCTGCCACACAGACACATCCCGCGGACGGCACGGCGGGAGCCCTGGTGACCACGGCACCGCGCGCCCGTGAACTCGCCGGCGGCGGCCCGATCGTGCGCCTGGTCGCATCCGGCTTCGCCCGTGTGGCACCGGCCCGCATGCCCAAGGCACTCGTTCCGGCCGCGCAAGCGGCCCTGCACGCCGCCGGGCTGAAGACCGACACGATGGACGCCATCAGCACCCACAACCCCTTCGCGGTGAACGACCTGTACTTCGCCCGGGAGACCGGGGTGGCGCCGGAGGACATGAACACGTCCGGCTGCAGCCTTCTCTTCGGGCACCCCCAGGGCCCGACCGGTCTGCGGACGGTCGCGGAACTCGCACACGTGCTGAAGGCACGAGGCGGCGGCCTGGGACTGTTCACCGGGTGCGCCGCGGGCGACACCGCGGCCGCTCTGATCATCGAAGTGACCGACTGACATCCCGGACTCCCGGGCCCCGGTACCGGGCAGGCGAAGGCACGCGCCCCGCGGGCCGTGGTGAAGGCATCCCGGCCCTCACCACGGCCCGTTCGGTGTGTGCCTCGGCGCTCCCTTCGGGGTACCGCGCCCGGCCTCGGCAGCAGAGGTCACCTCCCGCGCCCGGCCAGCACGGCCGCGATGCCGGCCCGGGCGATGCCGCTTTCCTGGACCTGCCGTACGGCCGCGGCCTCGCGCGCCATGGCCGCTTCGACCGCACGCGGTGAGGGTCGCATCAGTCGCAGATGCGCCGCCGTGGACGAACCCGGCCGCGTCCACCGGTGGATCAGCCGGACGGCGGCGGGGACGAGGTCCTCCGGCTCGACGATGTCGTCGACGAGCCCGAGGTCCCGTGCCTCGGAGGCGCTGAGCCGAGCACTGTTCATGATCAGGTGCAGGGCTCTGGACGCACCGGCCAGGCGGGGCAGGAACAGACTCGCGGCATTGGACACGGTGAGCCCGGCACCGGTCTCGGGCCAGGAGATCGAGGCCCGGGCGGTGGCGATCCGGGCGTCGAAGCTCAGGGCCATCTCGCCGGCGCCGCCGACGGCGAGGCCGTTGAGGGCCGCCACGACCGGAACGTCCGTGGTGAGCGCGGCACGAGTGATGTCGTTGAACAGTTCCATCTCCGCCAGGAGGTCCAGTTCGGGGCCGGCGGCTTCGCGCAGGTCCATTCCGGCGGAGAAGGCTCTCTCCCGGCCGGTGACGACCACTCCGCGAGCCCGGCCGCCCTCGCCGTAGTGGCGCAGCAGCGCGGCCAGGTCCCGGCGCATGCCGCGGGTCAGGGCGTTGAGTCTCGCCGGGCGGCTCAGAGCGATCACGGCGACGCCGTCGTCGACCGTGACGATCAGGTCGGCAGGGCTCAGCAGGTGCGGCACGGCGCTCATGCCCACGCGTCCGCCGCCGTGTCGAACGAGCCGGTGCGCTGGTCGTCCCCGGGGCGGAGCAGCCGGCGCTTCTGGACGCGGGCGGAGGGGGTCATGGGGAAGGAGTCGACGAATTCGACGTAGGCGGGGATCTTGAACTTGGCGAGCTGGCGGCGGGTGTGCGCGAGGATGCTCCGGACCGTCGCCGTGGTGGGGCGGTAGCCAGTGCGCAACTGCAGGAAGGCCTTGGGCAGTTCGCCGAAGATCTCGTCGGGAATGCCCAGGACGGCAGCCGCCAGGACCGCCGGGTGGGCTTCGAGGACGCTCTCGACTTCGGCCGGTGCGATGTTCTCGCCGCCGCGCCGGATCATGTCCTTCAGCCGCCCGGCGTGCACCACGCCCCCGGCCGCGTCGGCACGCCCGAGATCGCCGGTGTGGTACCAGCCGCCGCGGAACGCCCGCTCGGTACTGTCCGGGTTGTTCCAGTAGCCCTTCATCATGGGCCTTCCCCGCACCAGGATCTCGCCGGTCTGCCCGGGTGGGACAGGGCGTTGCCGCTCGTCGGCGACGATGACCTCCTTGCCGGCCGGCGGACGTCCCATCGCGCCGCTGCCCACGGGGGCCTCTCCGCCGGGCGGCATGATCAGGTCCAGTCCGCTCTCGGTGGAGCCGTACACCTCCCGCCAGGCCGCTCCCCAACGGTCCTCGAACGCTCGGTGCAGGTCGCGGGGGATGCCCGAGCACAGAACCAGCCGCATCGCGTGGTCGCGGTCGCCCGAGTGCGGCGGCTGCTTGTACAGCAGCATGGGCATGCTGCCCAGCACGTAGGTCAGCGTGGCCCCGTGCCGGCGCACGGAGTGCCAGAAGCCGGAGGCGGAGAACCGCGGCAGCACCACCAGCGGTACGCCGCCCATCAGGCACATCACGGCCTTCCACTGGGGATCCACGTAGGAGAACGCCTGGGCCGTCAGTACGACGTCGTCGGGACGGAGGCCGGAGTGGGCAGCGATCATCCATGCCGTGCGCAGCCAGTAGTCGTGGCTGAGCATGCAGGCCTTCGGGAAGCCGGTGGTGCCGGAGGTGTACTGGAAGTTGACGGTGTCGTCCGGGTGGGCCGGCAGGCCGGGACCGTCAACCGGCCGGTCGCCGAAGCCGGCCTCGAGCTCGCGCGGCGTCAGGACCGCACAGGGGCGTCCGAGACCGCCGCTCACGTCCCGGGCCAGACGCGCGCAGTCCGAGGAGGCCAGGACCAGCACGGCCTGGGAGTCCTCCAGGACGTGCGCGAGGTCCGTGGCGCCGAAACGGGTGTTGACCGGCACCGCGACGGCACCGGCCTTGATGGTCGCGAACCAGCTCAACGGCCAGTCCGTCCCGTTGTCCATCATGATCGCGACACGGTCGCCCGGTTCGACACCTCGGGCGGTCAGAGCCCGCGCCAACCGGTCGGTGCGGGCGTCGGTCTCGGAGAAGCCGAGCGTCTTGTCGCCGCAGCGGAGGAACTCCTTGTCGCCGTGGAGCAATGCCGCATCCTTGACGAGTTCGCCGATGGTCTGCCAACGCGGTCCCGCTGCGGGGCGCCGAGCGTCGGGCGCTGATCGTGTTGCGGCCTGAGGGGCCGGTTCCATACTGCTGGCCTCCGTCGCATCAGGCGGTGGCCGTTGCCACCGGTCTCCACCGGACAGGGCACCACCGGCGCCTGGAGGGGCGAGCAAGACGGCGTCACGGGCTGCTCTCGCGCCTTGCCCCGGCCGAGCTTGTCTCTGTACCGGGCATGGAGAAGCAGCCCTCACCGTGTCTACGGCAGGAGTCGATCCGACCCGAGCGGAGGAGAGCGCCTTGGCACAGGTCCCGCACGAACCGGAGGAGCCCGCGGTGACCGCGGCGTCGTACGCGGAGATCCAGCAGTTCTACGGCCGCCACATGAGGGCCATGGACGAAGGCCGGGTGGAGGACTGGACCGGCGACTTCGTGCCCGACGCGGTGTTCGCCACCAACGCCCGCCCCGAGCCGCAACGCGGGCGGGCCGAGATCGCCCGGAACGCGGAGACCGCGGCGCGGCAGTTGCGGGAGAAGGGCGTCCTGCGCCGCCACTGCGTCACCACGCTGGAACTCCGGCAGGGCGGCCCGGGGCCGACGCTCCTGGCCAAGACCTACGCCCTGATCACCAGGACGGTGGTGGGGGAGCGGTCGGAGCTGGAGTTCGTGTGCACTTGCGAGGACGTCCTCGTCCGGCACGGTGGCCGGTGGTTCATCCGCCACCGCCAGGTCTTCCGGGACGATCTCCCCGAGAGCTGAGACGACGACGTCCCGTCCCCCCCGGCGGGTACGACGCGGCGGCCGGTACTCGGCCGCCGCCGCGCCTCACGCCTTCCAGGGGCTTGCCGTCGGCCACGGGACCTGCAGAGGAGCCGGGTCGGCGGGCGCCCGCAGGAACGGGGCCCGCTCAGCGGTGTCCAGCCGGGGGTCCGCGGACAGGATGGCCTGCTGCAGCATCTGCAGCTCCCGTGAGGGCTCCAGCCCCAGTTCGGTCACCAGGGACTGTCGCAACTGGTTGAACAGCTTCAGTGCCTGCGGACGTCTGCCGCAACGGTAGAGTGCGAGCATAAGCTGGCGGTGGAACCCTTCGTGCTGCGGACACTGCGAGGCCAGCCCGCTCAGCTCGCTCAGCACCTCGTGGTGGCGCCCCAGTTCGAGTTCGGCTTCGATTCTGGTTTCCTGGACACCGATACGGCTCTCTTCCAGCCTGACGATCTCGGCCTCCAGATGCATCCCGCGCCGGACATTCGCCAGAGGCGGCGCCGCAAAGATATGCAGAGCGGCTCGGAACTGTTCGACAGCGGCCATGTTGTCGCCCGCTTGAAAGGATTGCTGGCCGGCCAGGCGGTGCTGTTCGTAGCGTTGCAGGTCCACGTTCTCCGGCGGCACGCGGAATTCATAGCCGTTCGGTGTGGTGACCAGGAGTTGCTTCGGCGATTCACCTGGACAAATCTTCCTCAACAGTTGCCGCAACTGGAAAACGTACGTCTGCAACGCGCTGAGGGCACTCCGAGGTGGCTGCTCGGCCCACAGCTCTTCGATCAGCACATCGGTGCTGACCATTCTGTTCGCGTTGATCAGCAGGAGGGCAAGGACCTGCCTGGCCTTGGGGGCGCTGGGTGTGCTGCGCTCATCGCCGACCTTCAGCGTCACATGCCCGAGAACTTCGACGTCCACAGTTCTTCCACCCCGTTGGCTGTTTGAATTTACCGAACAGTGGGCAGCGAGGCGACTTCGCATGCAATTCCCTCAGTCAGTGCGGCTGCGTGCGGCGCATGGAAACACGCTCGCATTGCTGACCGCCGGGGCGTCATTGCCGCAGCACGACACAAAAGCATGACCTCTGCATGTGACTGAACGTATCCGCGCGGTAATTTCACGGTCAAGGGCTCGGGAAGCGAAACCGGCCACGCTGCGACTCCTCATTTCGCTTCCCTCCGGGTGCCCCGTCCGTGAGGCGCTCCGCGCCTGCGTGCGAGAGTGCGGCAGTGCACCGTTTCCCCGTCCCTCCTCTCTCGTAAGGGTAGAGTCCAGCATCGTCGTGAGCCCCCGTCCCGCGCCGGGCGCGCGCCGGCATGCCCTCGCGGACGTGCGCCGCGCACTGACGGAGCACGTCCCCGAGTCACGCGCGGGCTCTCCGGCCGTCCGCGGTCGGGGAGGGGCCCCCTTCTGCCGCCGCTCCAGACGAGGGGGCGTCGGGGCAGGTCATCGCCTTGCCGTGCGTGCGGCGCCCCGGCACGTGCCGGCGAGCGGAGCCGCGGGAGGGGGTCGGGCCAGGGACGTGGCGCAGCTTGTCCGATTAGTGACGACGCCGGACGACCGGGCGCGTCAATCCTGAGCCGGAGCCCCCTCGAAGGGTCCTCCGGGAGCGGTCTGCTCGCTTGCGGCATCGGCTCGGGCGTGAGCGTCCATCCGGTCGCGCAGCGTGGCGGCGAAGTCCTCGGCCATCGCCAGCCGCGCGCGCAGTGTCTCGCACCGCGCGTCGGCCACCTTGCGGTACGCGCCGAGCCGTTCACGGAGTCGTTCGTGCTCCACGGGGCCGGGCGGATCGTCCCGGGCCCCGAGCCGGTCGGTGATCTCCAGCAGGTCCCGCATCTCCTCGAGGGAGAAATCCAGCGGCTTCATGCGCCGGATCACCATGAGCCGGCTGACGTCGGCCTCCGTGTAGAGACGGAAACCGCCCTTGCTGCGGGCGGATGGGACGATGAGGCCGACCTCTTCGTAGTGGCGGATCGTGCGCAACGACAGTCCCGTCCGCTCGGCGACCTCGCCGATCTGCATGTGCCGCTCTTGCGCCATGCCGCCCCGGATCCTCTCTGTCGCCCGCTGTCCTCCGCACGCGCGAACAGGGTACGCGTCAGGATCTTCAGAGCCACCGCTGGCCCGGCCGGTGAGACGGCCGGCCGTCCCACCGGCCGGGCTCGACGCCGGGTACCGCCTTCCACACGAAGCGCGCTTCGATGCGCCGGGGGACGGGATCTCCTCGGTGTCCGGGCGTCCAGCGGACCGTCACAGGGCGAGGCCATCCGCGACGCGAGGGGCGCGGTGTGATCGCCCTGCGTCGCGGATGGCCGTCCGGCACGCTGGTCAGTGACGGGTCCCCTCAGGTGCGGGTCCAGTGCTGGTTGGTGCCGTTCGAGCAGGAGTAGAGCTGGATCCGGGTCCCGTTGGCGGTGCTGCCCCCGACGGCGTCGAGGCAGAGGCCGGACTGGACGCCGACGACGGATCCGTCGGAGTTGAGGCGCCACTTCTGGTTGTCGCCGCCCCAGCAGGCGTAGATCTGGACCTTGGCGCCGTTGCCGGTGCCGGCGGCGTCCAGGCACTTGTTGCCGTAGACCCTGAGTTCTCCGGCGTCGGTGTACGTCCACTGCTGGTTGGTGCCGCTGTGGCAGTCCCACAACTGGACCTGGGTGCCGTCGGCGGTGCCGCTGTCGGGGACGTCCAGGCAGCGGCCCGAACCGACGCCCTTGATCTGTCCGCCGTCCGCGGGGGGATTGGTGGTGCCGCCGCCGTTGAGCGCGTCGAGGACGGCGGTGTAGGCGGGCTTCTTGCTGCCGTCGTTGTTGAACAGCAACGGTGTCTGCTCCGACCGCCACGAGTCGCTGTCGCGCACACCCCAGACGGTGATGCCGAGGCAGCGCTCGACGGCCAGGCAGTCCTTGGTCACGTTGGCGTAGGTCGAGGCCGGGGCACCCTGGATGTCGAGTTCGGTGATGGCCACGTCGACGCCGAGAGCGGCGAAGTTCTGCAGGGTGGTGCGGAAGTTGGCGTCGTAGGGGCTGCCGCTGTTGAAGTGGGACTGGAAGCCGACGCAGTCGATCGGCACGCCGCGCTGCTTGAAGTCCCGGACCATCGAGTACATGGCCTGGGTCTTGGCCCAGGTCCAGTTCTCCACGTTGTAGTCGTTGTAGCAGAGCTTGGCCGACGGGTCGGCGGCGCGTGCGGTGCGGAAGGCGACCTCGATCCAGTCGTTGCCGGTGCGCTGCAGGTTGGAGTCGCGCCGCGCTCCCGAACTCCCGTCGGCGAACGCCTCGTTCACGACGTCCCACTGGGCGATCTTGCCCTTGTAGTGGGACATCACACCGTTGATGTGGTCGATCATCGCCTGGCGCAGCGCGCTGCCGCTGAGGCTCTGCATCCACCCGGGCTGCTGGGAGTGCCAGGCCAGGGTGTGGCCGCGCACCTGCTTGCCGTTCTGCACCGCCCAGTTGTAGACGCGGTCGGCGGCGCTGAAGTTGAACTGGCCACGCTGCGGCTCGGTGGCGTCGATCTTCATCTCGTTCTCGGCGGTCACCATGTTGAACTCGCGGCCCGCGATCGAGGTGTACGTCGAGTCGCTCAGCCTGCCCGAGGCGATGGCGGTGCCGAAGTAGCGGTCGTGCTGTGCCGCCGCGGCGCCGAGGGTGCTCTCGGCGGCTTGTGCGTTCGGCGGTGCCACCAGTGTGGCGACCACACCGAGGACGCCGACGGCCAGCGTCGGCAGCAGGCCGCGGAACCTCTTGCGGACAGGGGGTCTGGGAAGGGCGTACGAGCCCATGGCTGTGCCTCCAAGGTAGACGTCGCGGAAGGACCGATGCGTGCGGGGGAGACGGCGTCCTCCGCTCCCCTTCGGTCGCGGTTTCTCCGGTGGGCGAACCTGTCGTGCGGCTGCGGATCGCCAAGGACGTTCTGTTCGGGATATCGGGCGGTGACCGGGTCCTCAGGCAGGATGATTGAGGCGTTGACGGTGCATCGTCAATGCCCGTGCCGAGAAAAGTTTCAGTGTTTCGAGCGAAACTTTCGGAGAGGGAGTGTCCTCGCGAGTCGGGGTGCCGGGGCAACGGTGGTGTGTGCGCAAGGTGTTGACGTGGTCCGTCGGCTCCTTATCATTCGGGATGCTCGATACTTCGACATTCGTTCGAAATTCCGAACGCGGCTGACCGTTCCCTCGCACAGCACAGCGATCCCCCCACCCCCCGTCACAGCCATGGAGGAAATCCCCATGCACAGAGGAAATGTGAGCCGCGGGCACCCGTCCGCGGTGCTCGCCGCATTGGTCGCGGCCCTGGCCGCGATGGCGGCGCTGCTCGTCGCCACCCCCTCGGCCCAGGCGGCCTCCAGCGGTGCCCTGCGGGGTGCCGGTTCGGGCCGGTGCCTGGACGTGCTGGGTGCCGGCCAGACCGACGGCACGTACCTGCAGCTCCACGACTGCTGGGGCGGGACCAATCAGCAGTGGACGCTGACCGACGGCAACGAGCTGACGGTGTACGGCACCAAGTGCCTGGACGTGCCGGGTCACGCCACCACGGCCGGTACCCGGGTGCAGATCTGGGGCTGTTCCGGCGGTGCGAACCAGCAGTGGAAGGTGAACTCCGACGGCACGGTCGTCGGTGTGGAGTCCGGGCTGTGCCTGGAGGCGGCCGGCGCCGGCACGGCCAACGGCACCGCGGTACAGCTGTGGACGTGCAACGGCGGCAGCAACCAGAAGTGGACCGGGCTGACCGGGACGCCGCCGACGGACGGCACGTGCTCCCTCCCGTCGACGTACCGGTGGTCCTCGACGGGGGTCCTGGCGCAGCCGAGGAGCGGATGGGTCGCGCTGAAGGACTTCACCACGGTGACGTACAACGGCAAGCACCTGGTCTACGGGTCGACCTCGTCGGGGTCGTCGTACGGGTCGATGGCGTTCAGCCCCTTCAGCGACTGGCCTGACATGGCGTCGGCCGGACAGAACGCGATGAGCCAGGCCGCCGTGGCTCCCACCCTGTTCTACTTCGCCCCCAAGAACATCTGGGTGCTGGCGTACCAGTGGGGTTCCTCGCCCTTCGTCTACCGCACGTCGAGCGACCCCACCAACCCCAACGGCTGGTCCGCTCCGCAGCCGCTGTTCACCGGGAGCATCTCCGGCTCCGACACCGGGCCGATCGACCAGACGCTGATCGCCGACGGCCAGAACATGTACCTGTTCTTCGCCGGTGACAACGGCAAGATCTACCGGTCGAGCATGCCGATCGGCAACTTCCCGGGCAACTTCGGTTCCTCGTACACGACGGTCATGAGCGACACGAAGGCCAACCTGTTCGAGGGCGTACAGGTCTACAAGCTCCAGGGCCAGAACCAGTACCTGATGATCGTCGAGGCGATGGGGGCGAACGGACGCTACTTCCGCTCCTTCACGGCCTCCAGCCTGAGCGGCGCGTGGACCCCGCAGGCCGCCAGTGAGAGCAACCCCTTCGCGGGCAAGGCCAACAGCGGAGCCACCTGGACCAACGACATCAGTCACGGCGACCTCGTCCGCGACAACCCCGACCAGACCATGACCGTCGACCCCTGCAACCTGCGCTTCCTCTACCAGGGCAAGTCCCCGAACGCGGGTGGGGACTACAACGCACTGCCCTGGCGGCCGGGTCTGCTCACCCTGCAGCGCTGACCCCGCCGAGCAGGGACCGGTCCCGGGGCGGGCTCACGCCGCCGGGGCCGGTCCGCGCGGCGCGGACGCCGGTGTGCCGCCGGCCCGCCGGGGCGAGCGGCGCACGGCCAGTACCGCCAGGTCGTCCTGCTGTGTTCCCCCGGTGAAGGTGTGGACGTCCTCGACGAGCGCACGGGTGAGCCGGTCCGCGGTGGTGTCGACGCGGCCGGCGAGGTGTGCTTCGAGCGGGTAGAAGGTGCCCGCGGGGGAGCGGGCCTCGGTGAGGCCGTCCGTGCACAGCAGCAGCGTCGCCCCGGCGGGGAAGGGGAACCAGGACACCCCGCGGGGTTCGTCGACGAGGTCGGCCAGGCCGAGCGGCGCGTGCTCCGTCCCCCGGCCCACGGCGGTGACCGTCCCCTCGTGCAGCAGGTAGGGCGGGATGTGGCCGCACGTGACGAACTGGGCCTCGGCACCGGCGTCCACGCCCAGGACGACGGCGGTGACGAACCGTTCGGGCTCCCCGCGCTGTTCGGCGTACGCGTTGTGGCGGACCACCGCGGCCTCCAGCGAGTCCACGAGCGCGGTCACCGTCGGTTCGCGGTGGGCGGCCTCGCGGAAGGCGCCGACCACGTCGATCGCCATGCCGATGGCGGCGAGCCCCTTCCCCTGGACGTCGCCGATCAGCACCCGGGTGCCCCAGGGCGTGGCCGCCACGTCGTAGATGTCGCCGCCGACGAGTTTGTCCTGCTGCACCGGCTCGTACACGCCGTCCACGAGCACGTCGTCGGTGAGCAGCGGCAGCGGACGCAGGATCTGCCGTTGCATCGCGGCGGCGGTCGACCGCAGACGTACCAGCGCCCCCTCGCGCGTGATGCGCACCCAGGAGCCGTAGACGGCCAGCGCGCCGAAGCCGACGGCGAACAGGCCGAGGACCACTCGGTCGGCGAGCCGTTCCGCGGACAGGGCCACCGGCACGATGACGAGGACGCTCACCCAGGCGGAGACCAGCGCCGTCTGGTTCGGGGTGCACAGCGCGGCGGCGAACGCGGGGAGGAACACCAGCAGCCCCAGCAGGAGCACGGCGGTGCCGGTCAGAGTCCCCAGCGTGAGCGTGAGCACCGTCGCCGCGACCGTCACCAGCACCACGGCACGCGTCGGGGGTGTGCGGACCGCGGGGGTGTCGTCCCGGTCCGCACGGTCCTGCGCGGGGACCGGATCCGCACGCGACGAACCGAACATGCGAGCATCCTCCAGCGGCGGGGTGATCGGACGGTGCGCATGCCGCATGCCGCATGCCCGTGCCGCGACCGGCGGGCGGCCTCGGTCATCCAATCCGCTTGGCATACCGAACGGAGGGAGGCTGGCCGCCGCCCCCGCCGGAGTGCCTCCGCCCGGGTGACCGCCGGATGTGCGGGTCAGCCGTGGTAGGCGTGCGTCTGGGTGGCCTTCACGCTGGCCCAGACGGCGGCCCCGGGGTGCAGGTCGAGTTCGGCGGCGGCGACGGTGGTGAGATCGGCGGCGAGGGGGAGTTCGCCGGTGAGGTCCGCGCGGATCCGGTCGCCGTGGGTCTCCAGCCCGGCGACCTCGCAGCGCCAGAGGTTGCGGGCGCTGGTGCCGGTGGGACGCTCCCGGTGCAGGGTCACCGCGCCGGGCGGGAAGGCGACGAAGGCCGGACCGGTCAGGTCCTCGGCGGTCGTGATCGTGGCGCCGTCGTCGAGCCGTACGGTGTGGCCCGCGGCCTGCCCCCGGTAGAGGTTGAGGCCGACCAGGTGGGCGATGTAGTCGGTGCGCGGGTGGCGGGCGATGTACGAGGGGGCGCCCTCCTGGACGACGTGACCGTCCTCGACGACGACGAGGTGGTCGGCGAGGACCATGGCGTCCAGCGGGTCGTGCGTGACGAGTACGGCGACGGCTTCGAAGTCGGCCAGGTGGCGCCGGAGTTGGGCGCGTACGTCGAGGCGGGTGCGGGCGTCGAGGGCGGCGAGCGGCTCGTCCAGGAGCAGCAGACGGGGGTGGGTGGCGAGGGCGCGGGCGAGGGCGACGCGCTGGGCCTGGCCGCCGGAGAGCCGGCGCGGTTTGGCGGTGGCGTGCGCGGCCAGGCCCAGGCGCTCCAGCCAGGCGGCGGCCTGCGCTCGTGACCGGGCCTTGCTCGCGCCCCGGCACCGCGGCCCGAAGGCGACGTTGTCCAGCGCGGTCAGGTGGGGGAAGAGCAGGTAGTCCTGGAAGACGACGCCGACCGGTCGGGACTCGGGCGGCGTGCGGTCCAACTCCACGCCGTCCAGGCGCAGGTGACCGCCCGAGAGCGGGACGAGACCGGCGAGGGCACGCAGAGCGGTGGTCTTGCCGGCGCCGTTGGGTCCGAGCAGCGCGACGACGTCGCCGGGTGCCGCGCTCAGGGCCACGTCGAGGCGGAAGGTGCCGCGTTCGACGACGAGCCGCGCGTCGAGTCCTCCGGCGGCAGTGCCTCCGGCGGCCGGGTCTCCGGTCTCGGGCCCGGGGGTCCGCTCCACCCGGTCCTGCCGGGCGTTCTCGGCTTGGGTCTGCTCGGTGTTCTCGGTTGGGGTCTGCCCGGCATCCTCGGTCCGGGTCTGCCGGGCGTTCTGGGTTCGGGCACGCTCGGTGTTCTCGGCTCGGGCCCGTTCGTGCTTCCCGGTGTCGGTCATGAGGCGGTCATCCAACGGTCGCGCAGCCCGGCGAGGACGGCGATGGACACGGCCAGCAGTACCAGGCTGAGGGCGATGGCCGCTTCCGGGTCGCTCTGCAGGGCGAGGTAGACGGCCAGCGGCATGGTCTGGGTGCGGCCGGGGAAGTTCCCGGCGAAGGTGATCGTCGCCCCGAACTCGCCGAGCGCCCGCGCCCAGGCCAGCACGGCGCCGGCGGCGATGCCCGGTGCGATCAGCGGCAGGGTGACCCGGCGGAAGGCGGTGAAGCGGGAGGCGCCGAGGGTGGTGGCCGCCTCCTCGTAGCGGGGGTCGGCGGCACGCAGGGTGCCCTCGACACTGATGACGAGGAACGGCATCGCCACGAACGCCTCGGCGAGGATCACACCGGTGGTGGTGAACGGCAGGGTGACGCCGAACCAGGAGTCCAGCCACTGCCCGACGACGCCGTTGCGGCCCAGTGCCATGAGCAGGGCGACGCCGCCCACCACCGGCGGCAGGACCAGCGGCAGCGTCACCAGGGCCCGGACGAGACCGCGTCCCGGGAACTCCACCCGGGCCAGCAGCCAGGCCAGCGGCACGCCGATCACCATGCTCACCGCGGTCGCCGCCGTGGCGCAGATCAGCGACAGCCGGAGCGCCTGCCACACCTCCGCGCTGGTCAGCAGCTCGGGCATGCTCGTCCACGGGGCCCGGATCAGCAGGGCGACGAGGGGGAGCACCAGGAACGCCAGGCCGATCAGCGCGGGCACCAGCAGCGGCAGGGGAGCGCCGCCCCGGAGCGGGCCTGGGCGCCGCGGCCGGCCCGTGCGGGGGCGGGCCGCGGCACCGGTCTCGGGCGAGGCGGTCACGGCGCGGTGAACCCGGCCTCGGTCAGGACCTGCCGGCCCTCGGCGGACCGCACCAGCTCGACGAACGCCCTGCCGGCCGCGGCGTTGGGGGCGTCCTTGAGCACGGTGATCGGGTAGTCGTTGACGGCTTCGGCCGCTTCGGGGAACTCCACGCCCTCCACCTTGTCACCGGCCGCCTCCACGTCCGTCCGGTATACGACCGCGGCGTCGGCCTCCTTGAGGACCACCTTGTTGAGGGCCGACTTCACGTCCTCCTCGTAGGAGACCGGGGTGAGTTCGAGGCCGGCGGCGGTCAGTGCCTTCTGGGCCGCCGCACCGCAGGGCACGGTCTTGTCGCACAGCACGACCTTCAGGTCCGGTCCGGTGAGGTCCTTGAGGGAGGCGACCTTGTCCGGGTTGCCGGGCAGGGTCGCGATCTCCAGCCGGTTGCGGACGAAGGTGGCCGGCGTGCCCGCGGCGTCCCCGGCGTCGGTGACGACCTTCATCGTCTTGGGGCTGGCGGAGGCGAACACGTCGGCCGGGGCGCCGCTGGTGATGCCCGCGGCGAGCGAGTCGCTGCCGCCGAAGTTGAAGACGACCTTGGTGCCGGGGTGCTGCTTCTCGAAGTCCTTGCCCAGCTTGGTGAAGCTCTCGGTCAGCGAGGCCGCGGCGAAGACGTTCACCGTCCCCGACAGCTTGTCCGGACCACCGGCCGACGAGGAGGCACCGGCGGCCCTGCCGCCGGAGTCCTCACCGGAGGAGGAACAGGCGCTCAGGGCCAGCAGCGCGGCGGCGCCGACGCCGGCCGTCCGGAGCATCCGGCGGGTCCGGCGTGCGCAACAGGTCATCACGGGTCCACTCCTCAAGGTCCTGAACGACACGTCTACGGCCCCCGTCCGGTAGCTGTGCTTACGCCGAGCATACTGCCGCAGGTGCGAGGGGAAAGTCCCCTGTTGCTTCGCATGAGCTGGATCAAGGTTTCTTTTGCATGGCATGTGCGTTTGTACGGTCCGGCCGGACGGGTACGGTCATGCGGGAGGTGGTAGCCCGTGAGCCAGTCCCTCGCGGTCCCCGGCGCCGCAGTCGTCCCGCCGGCCCGGATCGTCGTCACCGGTGACCTGGGCCGGCCGGCCCGGCTGACGGTGGCCGACCTGCTCGCCTGGCCCCAGCACGCCGTGCGGGTCGCCTTCGAGTGCGCCACCAGCGGTAGCCGGCACCACCACTTCACCGGACCGCTGCTGCACGACGTCCTCGCCGACACCGCCCCGGCCTTCGACCCCGCCCGCCGCAAGGACCGGCTGCGGTTCCTGATCGCCGTCCACGGCGCCGACGGGCACCACGTCCTGCTCTCCTGGGCGGAGATCGACCCGGACTTCGGCCGCGCGCCCGTCCTGCTGGCCGTCACCCTCGACGGCACCGCCCTCGACCGGTCCGGCGCCCAGCTCGTGCTGCCCCAGGACCGCTGCGGAGGACGGCACGTCAGCGGCATCGACGCGATCCGCGTGGACGGCGGCTACACCGCGTGGAGCTGACGGCGACCCGAGCCCGGTGTGCCCGGTCGGCATGCACGTTCAAACTCGGTCGGTATGCACGTTCAAACTCGGTCGGGACGCACGTTCAGACCCGGTCGATGTGCACGTTCGTCGACTTCACCCGGGCGGTGGCCTCCATCCCGACCTCCAGCCCCAGTTCCTCCACCGCCTCCCGGGTGAGCAGGGAGACCAGCCGGTGGGGTCCGGCCTGGATCTCCACCTGGGCCGCGACGTCACCGAGCTTGACGGCGGTGACGATGCCGGGGAAGGCGTTGCGGACGGAGGTGTGGGAGGTGTCCTCGTCACCGCTCCCGCCCTTGGCGAGTTCCGCCGAGAAGGCGGCCAGGTCCTTCCCGCGGATGAGCCGCTTCCCCGTCTCGTCCCGGTGGGTGGCCACCCGTCCCGCGTCCGCCCACCGGCGTGCCGTGTCCGGACTCACGCCGAGGAGCCGTGCTGCCTGGCCGATCGTGTATGACTGCATGAGCGCCAAGATAGATCCGCGGGCGGGGACACGTGCGTCGGCGACGCCTTCCGGTCGCCGTCGAGTGGTCGGACCCCGTCGAGTGGTCGGCCCCGTCGAGTTGTCGGACCCCGTCCGTAGGGTGCACCCATGACGCAGTTCACCGATTTCAACTTCAAGCTCCTCGTCGTCGAGCGGCTCATGTACGCCGACGGCACTCTCACCCCCAGGTTCGACCTGGGCTCCCACCTCGTGGACCAGGGCCTGATCGAGGACGACGGCGACCCCGCGTACACGTACACCGTGCGGAACGGCCTGAGCCACCAGGTGGTGCCCGTCGCCCGGGACTACTTCGAGGCCCTGGAGATATCTCCGGAACTCCTAGCTTCCGTGGAGGAGTTGGTGCTCGACGGCGGACTTCGGGTCTACTTCCACTGCTCCCCGGTCTGGGACGGCGAGGACGACCTCTACGACGTCCGCTCCCTGGACGACCTGCCGCTCCTGCCCAACCTCAAGCGGATCAGGGGCGCCGACGACTTCTGGTCCCCGGAGTTCCTGGAGGTCCTGGCGGAGCGGGGCGTGGCGGCGGACGGTTAGGGGGTGCCGTTCGGATCGTGCCGGGGTCGGGGGACTGGCACGGTCGTGTGCGGCGGCTCCCCGGGCGGTCGCCGTCGTCGTGGAGTCACCCGGAGGCCGAGAAGGGGCCGTCCAGGGCCGCCCATTGCAGGAGCAGGACGGTCTTTCCGTCGGCGATGCGGCCGTCGCGGGTCATGGCGAGGGCTTCGGTGAAGGGCAGTTCGAGGACTTCGATGTCCTCGCCCTCCGCTTCCACCCCTCCGCCGTCCCCGGTGCGGTCGGCGGGGGTGTAGGGGGCGGCGAAGAAGTGGAGGCGTTCGGTGACGGAGCCGGGGCTCATGTAGGCGTCGAGGACGTGGGTGAGCGGGCCGAGGGTGACGCCGAGTTCCTCGGCCGCCTCGCGGCGGACGGCGGCCACCGGGTCGTCCGCGTCGAGCAGTCCGGCGGCCGCTTCGACCAGCATGCCGTCGGGGTGGTCGTTGACGTAGGCCGGGTAGCGGAACTGCCGGGTGAGCAGGACGCGGCCGCGTGCGGTGTCGTAGGGGAGGACGACGGCGCCGTTGCCGCGGTCGTAGGTCTCGCGGACCTGTGTCTCCCAGCGTCCGTCGCGGCGGCGGTAGTCGAAGGTGGTGCGGCGCAGGACGTGCCAGCCCCGGGAGGTCAGCTCGACGTCGCGGACCCGGACGGCGGGGTTGCGGTCGAGACCGCGCCCCGCCCGGTCGAGTCCGGTCCGGCCGCGGTGGTCCGGGGTGTCCACGCCGGGCCGGGGACTCACGCGGCGCCCTGCCGGTCGAGGGCCGGGATCTCCGCGACGTCGTGGAAGACGGGCAGGCCGCGGCGGCGGGCGAGGGCGACGTCCTGGTCGGCGCCCGTGGAATCGCCGGGCAGCCGCAGCACGGCGTCGCAGCGGGTCAGGAGGCGTTCGGCGGTCGGGTACAGCACCTGGTCGGCGAGGGGATCGGTCGGGCCCGCGCCCGCCGAGCGAAGGACGGGCAGGGCGATCCACTCCCCGATGACGGGGAGGTGCCCGGCCGCGAACACGGGCCACGCCGCCTCCTCCAGGCGCGCGAGATTGGCGGCCATGGCCTGCGGGTCGCCGTCGGTGCCGGAGCGGTAGGGGCCGGCGATGAGGATCAGCATGGGTTTGTCGGTCATGGGCGCTACGATACATGCAGAAACGTGCAACAACAGGAGAGAACGCGGATGCTGGCTGCTGAACGACGCGACCACCTGCTCGAACTGCTCGCCCGGGAGGGCAAGATCGTCGCCAAGGACGTGGCCGCTGGGCTGCGGATCTCGGAGGACACCGTGCGGCGCGACCTGCGCGACCTCGCGAACGAGGGACTGTGCCAGCGGGTCTACGGCGGGGCGCTCCCCGTCTCACCGGCCGTGGTGGACTACGGAGCCCGGCAGACCGTGGCCCCGGACGGCAAGCGGAAGGTCGCCTCGGTGGCCGCCGGACTCGTGCGGCCCGGCGGCGTGGTGATCCTCGACGGCGGTACCACCGCCCTGGCCGTGGCCCACGCCCTCCCGCGGGACCTGGCCTGCACCGTCATCACCCACAGCCCGCCGGTCGCCGTCGCCCTGCTCGACCACCCGCAGGCCGAGGTCTTCGTGCTGGGCGGCCGCCTCTTCAAGCACTCGGCGGTCACCTCCGGCGCGGCCGCGGCCGAGGCCGCGCAGAACGTCTCCGCCGACCTCTTCCTCCTCGGCGTCACCGGTGTGCACCCCGAGGCGGGCCTCACCACCGGCGACGCCGAGGACGCCGCGATGAAACGAGCCCTCGCCGCCCGGGCCGCGGACACCTACGTCCTCGCCTCCTCCGAGAAGATCGGCACCGCCTCCCGGTACCGCGTCCTGCCCTGGGGGGAGATCAGCGGACTCGTCACGGACGAGCGGGCACACCACCCGGTGATCGAGCAGCTCACGGCAGCCGGGGTCGAGGTACTGCCGGCCGGCTGACGGCGGCGAGGACCAGGGTGAGGACCCGGGTGCGGACGGACCGCGGGCCACCGGGCTCCGCCGTGCCGTGGCCGTGGCCGTGGCCGTGGGCCACGGGGCCGGGGGCGGGCTTTGTCACCCAGGCCCTGTGGAAAACCGCAGGTCCGGGGTGAGGGAAAGCCGTACGGACGTGAGGGCTGTCCGCATACCGGCCCCGGGCGGGCGTTCCTAGCGTGGTCGACGGACCGCGGCACCCGGCCCGCGGCGTGCGTCTCGTACCCGGAGATCCCTACATGGACCACATCACCCTGGCGTTGCCACAGGAGCCCGCGGACGGCGTCGCCGGATGGGCGGCCGACCTGGTGGACTCCCTGGGCGGCCCCGGCGCGGGCCTGGCCATCGCCCTGGAGAACCTCTTCCCGCCGCTGCCGAGCGAGATCATCCTGCCGTTGACCGGTTTCGCCGCCGGGCAGGGTGTCCTCAGTCTCTTCGCGGCCCTGTTCTGGACCACACTCGGCTCCGTGGCGGGCGCCGTCGTCCTGTACGGGACCGGCGCGCTGTTCGGCCGCGAGCGGGTCTACGCGATCTGGGCCAGGCTGCCCCTGGTCAAGGTCTCCGACCTGGAGCGGACGGAGGCGTGGTTCGCCAAGCACGGCACCAAGGCCGTCCTCCTGGGCCGCATGGTGCCGATCTTCCGCAGTCTGATCTCCCTGCCGGCCGGGCTCGCCCGCATGCCGCTGCCGGTCTTCGCGGCGCTCACCGCCCTCGGCAGCCTGATGTGGAACACCGTGCTGGTCATGGCCGGTTACTGGCTCGGCGACCAGTGGGAAACCGTCGGTGACTACGTCGGTGTGATCAGCAAGGGCGTGCTGGTCCTGGTGGCCGCGGCCCTCGTCTGCTACGTGGTGGCCCGCCTGCGCTCGCGCGGCCCGGCACGGCACCGCCGTACGCCGTGACCGGTCCCGTTCCCGCACGGGCCGGGCGATCTTGTCCGGGCTGCGCGGCGCGACTACGCTCGGCGACCGTGCAGGGGGAATCGGTGGACATGACCACCCGGCATCTCCCGACGGCGCCCGGGACCGCGCTGCCGGGCGGTGAGAGCGAGGCGACGTCGCCCCCGGCGCTCCCGCTGCGGGCAGCGGGAGTCCTGCTCGGGTGCCTCACCGCGCTGCTGGGACTGCTGTACTTCCTCGTCGCCGGCACCCTGCTCGGCCCGGTCCTGCTGTGGCCGTACACCCGGCGGCGGGCGTCGGCCCTCCTCACCGCCGGGGCCCGACGGCTGACGGCTCTCGAACGCCGACGCCGTTCGGTCTTCTTCGGGGACCGCTTCCCCGCCCGGCCCGTGCCCGACCAGCGCGTCCTGCGCTACGTGGCCGCCCGCACGTACACCGGTCTCGTCACCGGAGTCGTGGTCGCCCTGCTCGGCTTCGGCGCCGTCCTCGCGGGTCTGCTCGTCGCGTCCCTCGTCCGGCGCGCCCCGGACCTGGGGGACCTGGCCACCCAGGTCCTGCTAGGCGGGGTGCTGCTCTTCCTGGACGTGCAGGGCCTCGTCTCGCTGACGGCCCTCGACGCGAAGCTGGCCCGGGAGTGCTTCGGCCCCTCGGAGAGCGAGCTGATGCGGCGGCGCATCGACGAACTGGCCACCAGCCGGGCGGCCGTGCTCCAGGCGGTCGACGCCGAGCGCCGGCGCATCGAGCGGGACCTGCACGACGGGGTGCAGCAACGTCTGGTGGCGCTGGCCATGCTCTTGGGGCGGGCCCGGCGCGGCGGACGCACGCCGGAGCAGGTGCGCGGCCTGGTGGAGCAGGCCCACGAGGAGGCGCGGGACGTCCTGACGGAACTGCGCGAAGTGGCCTGGCGGGTGTATCCGGCCGCCTTGGACAACGTGGGGCTCCAGGAGGCGCTGGCCGGGGTGTCGGAGCGGTGCGGCATTCCGGTCCGGACCGACTTCGCGCTCACCGGGCCCCTGCCCGCGGCCGTGGAGACCGCCGCGTACTTCGTGGTGTCGGAGGCGGTGACCAACGCCGCCAAGCACTCGGCCGCCACGGAGATCGAGGTGAGCGTCCGCCGGTACGGGCCGGTCCTGGTGGTCCGGGTCGAGGACGACGGCGTCGGCGGCGCGAAGCCGGAGGGCGGCGGGCTGACCGGGCTGCACGGCCGGGTCGGGGCCCTGGACGGCCGACTGCACGTACACAGCCCCTCCGGGGGACCCACCACGATCACCGCGGAGCTGCCGTGCGCGTAATGCTGGCCGAGGACTCGACCCTGCTGCGGGAGGGGCTGGTCCGGCTGCTCACCGAGGAGGGCCACGAGGTCCCCGCCGCCGTGGGCGATGCCGCCGCCCTGGTGCGGGAGGTCGCGGCCCGGCCGCCGGACCTGGTGGTCGTGGACATCCGGATGCCCCCCACCCACACCGACGAGGGGCTGCGCGCGGCGCTGGAGATCCGCGAGCGGTGGCCCGGCGTCGGGGTGCTGGTCCTGTCCCAGCACATGGAGCGCAACTACGCCGCCCAGTTGCTGACGTCGAACGCGGAGCGCGTCGGGTACCTGCTGAAGGACCGGGTCGCCCAGGTGGAGGAGTTCCTCGACGCGCTGGAGCGGGTCCGCGCGGGCGGTGCGGTGCTCGACCCGGAGGTCGTGCGGCAGTTGGTGGTCCGCACGACGCACAGTGATCCGCTGGCCAGGCTGACCCCTCGCGAGCGCAGTGTCCTGGAGACCCTGGCGCAGGGGTACACCAACGCGGCCATCGCGGAGAAGCTGCACATCTCCCTGAGCGCGGTGGAGAAGAACCTCAACACGGTCTTCGACAAGCTCGACCTCACGCGCACCACCGGCTACAACCGCCGGATCCTGGCCGTGCTCCGCTACCTGGAGTCCTGACGTACGGACGGAAGCCGTCGACGCCTCGTGAGGTCCGGCACCCGCCTCTGACCGACCCCCTACCCCGGTAGCACCCCCGCATTGGCTCCCCGGTACGACGCCCGGCGCACGGGCGTCGCCGCACTCTGCCTCCCGTTGCCCAGGGACGGCCGTACCGCTCACGGACGGCGCCCGCACGGACAAGGAGGCGGAGATGACGGAACGACGACGGAAAGAACGCGGCACCGGTGAACCGGCCGGTGCGCCGAGCGCGGCGGTGCGCTCGTGACGACGACCCTCCCGGCGCCCCCGGCCCGCATGGGGAAGGCCGCGGTCGGGGCCCTCGGACTGCTGGCGCTGTCCACCGGCGCCCTGGAGTCGGTGGTGTCGCCGACGATCCCGCTGCTGGAGCGCGAACTGGACATGAGCCAGTCCGAGGGGGCGCTGCTCAGCATCGTCCTGCTCATCACCGGCGCGCTCGTCACCCCGCTGGCGGGCAAGTTCGGCGACCGCTACGGCGGCAAGCGGGTCCTGGTCCTGCTGATGGCGCTGGTCTCGGCCGGCGGCATGGTGTCCGCGCTGGCCCCGAACCTGCCCGTGCTGCTGCTCGGCCAGGTACTCCAGGGCGCGATGGTGGGCGCGCTGCCCCTGTCGTTCGTCGTCGTGCGCCGGCACCTGCCCGCGAGCGACTCCAAGGTCGCCATCGGCGTGGTCAGCGGGCTCTTCGTCGGGGGCGGCATGGTCGGCATGCTCTCCGCCGGGCCGGTGGCCGAACAGCTCTCCCGCCACTGGATGTTCGCCCTGCCCACCCTCGCGGTCGCCGGGGCCACCCTGCTCGTGCACCGGATCATGCCGGCCGACCCGCCCGGTCCGGCGGACGGCGCCGGGACCGACTGGCCCGGCCTGCTGCTCCTGAGCGGCATGCTGGTCACGCTCATGCTCGTCCTCGCGCTGGCGCCCGAGGCGGGTGCCCAGCCGCTCGTCCTCGCCTGCCTCGTCGCGTTGCTGGCCGCCCTCGTCGCCGGATGGGTCAGGGTCGAACGGCGCGCCGCCGCTCCCATGGTCGACCTGCGCATGCTCGCCCGGCCCGCGATGTGGAAGGCGTGCGTGCTGACGTTCGTGATCTGCCTCGGCACCGCCATGGCGGTCTACCTCGTCCCGCAGTTGCTCGACGAACGCGGCGACGGCTACGGGTTCGGGGCGAGCGCCACCGAGATCGGCTTCTTCCTGCTGCCCGGCGCGATCGCCGCGACGCTGGCCGGACCGCTCGGCGGAATCGGCGACCGGCGCTTCGGCTCGCGAGCCGTGGTCACCACCGGCGTCGTCATGATGGCGCTCTCCCTGGCCGCCCTGGCCGCCGTGCACACCGAGGTCTGGCACCTCGTCGTCGGCAAGGCGCTGATCGCGCTGGCCAACGGTCTGTGCGTCACGGCGCTGATGACCAGCACCGCCACCGCCGTCGACCGGAACGACACCGGCATCGCCACCAGCCTGATCCTGGTCAGCCGCGTCCTCGGCTACGCCGTCGGCGGCCAGCTCGGCGGCGCACTCCTCACCGCCGGAACCCCCGCCGGGTCGCAGGCCGCCGCCGAGTCGGCCTACGTCACCGGATTCGTCATCGCCGGAGCCGTCGTCTCGACGGCCCTGTTCGTCACCCGCACCCTGCGCAAAGGAGCCACGGCATGACCCGCACCACACCCCGCACCACACCCCGTCCCACGGTCCTCGTCTCCGGGGCGAGCATCGCCGGACCCGCCCTCGCCCACTGGCTCAACCGGCACGGATACGCGGTCACCGTGGTGGAGAAGGCCCGCACGATCCGCAGCGGCGGCTACCCCGTGGACGTCCGCGGCACCGCACTGGACGTCGTGGAGAAGATGGGCCTCCTGCCCCGACTTCGGGACGCGCACATCGACCTGCGCCGGCTCACCTTCCGCGACGCGGACGGCGGCGAGGTCGCCTCGCTCCACCCGCACACCGTCACCGGCGGGGCCACGGGCCGCGACCTGGAGATACGGCGCGGGGACCTCACGGACGCCCTGTACGCGGCGGTCCGGGACGACGTGGAGTTCCTGTTCGACGACTCGGTCGACACCCTCGACCAGTCCGGGCACGGGGTCGACGTCGTCTTCCGGAGCGGCCGAAGCCGTACGTTCGACCTGGTCTTCGGCGCGGACGGCATGCACTCGCGCACCCGGACGACGGTGTTCGGCCCCGAGGAGCGCTTCCACCGCTACCTCGGCCACTGCTTCGCGGTGTTCCCCATGCGCAACACCCTCGGCCTCTCCCACGAGACGGTCGTCTGGAACACCCCGGGCAGGACCGCCGCCCTCTACGCCGTGGAGGACGACGACGAGGTGCACGCCTTCCTCAACTTCGCCCAGCCCACCCCGCCGCGCGAGTTGTTCGGGGACAAGCAGGCCCAACGCGACCTGATCGCGGACGTCTTCGCCGACGCCGGATGGGAGGTCCCCGGCATCCTGGCCGCCCTCCGCGACGCGGACGACGTGTTCTTCGACGCGGTCGGCCAGATCCGCATGCCCCGCTGGTCCAGCGGCAGGGTCGCGCTGCTGGGCGACGCCGCGTACGCACCCTCGTTCCTGACCGGCCAGGGCACCAGCCTCGCCCTCGTCGGCGCGTACCGCCTCGCCGGTGCGTTGGCCGCCGGGGGCCACGCGGAGGGCTTCGCCGCCTACGAGCGCGGTACGCGTGACCTCGTGACGCGAACGCAGGACCGGGTCGGGGAGGGCGGCACCCTCTTCCCGACCACGGCGGCGGCCCTGGAGCGGCGCAACGAACGGCTGCGGAGCCTCAGCGGCCGATGAACCCCGCCCACGCGTCGCGCGACACGCGGATGACGGGACCGGGGACGGCCTTGGAGTCCCGGACGAGCACGGCGTGCGTGCCTGCGGCTATTTCGACGCACTGGCCGCCCTCGGTTCCGCTGTAGCTGCTCCTGACCCAGGCGACCTCGACGCATTGGCCGCCTTCGGCTCCGCTGTAGCTGCTCCTGATCCAAGTGAGACTCGACGCGATGGCTGAGGAATCAGAGTGGTTCATAGCGATCTCAGCAACCTTTCCACGAAGTCGAATGACTCTCGGGATGGGAGAGCCTGCGATCGGATGATCCCATAGCGTGCGGCGGCGAGCGTCGTCTGCTCCGGTTCTGTCTGGAGGGCACTGGTGCCCTGGGCTTCGGTGTAGACGAACCGCATCCCGTCCTTGCGGGTGATGACGGTGAAGGCGCCGTCCACCCCGGCGTTGTGCTCGCGGTCTGTTGGCATGACTTGCAGCTCCACATGCTGCTTCTCACCGATCAGGAGCAAGTGCTCCAACTGGCCGCGGTGTACTGCTTTGCCTCCCCAAGGGTGCCGCAGTGCCGCCTCTTCAAGCACGAAGCTGAGCAGTGGTGCGGGCCAGCGTTCAAAGATGTCCTGGCGGGCCAAGCGGGCCACCACGCGCTGCTCGACGGTCTCCCGGTCCAGCACCGGGCGACGCATGTCGAGCACAGCCCTGGTGTACTCCTCTGTCTGAAGCAGTCCGTTGAGCACATGGGTGTCGTACGCAAGCAGCTCTACGGCCTCCTTCTCCAGCGACGCCATCCCCTGGAAGAACACCGGATACTGCGCCCGCTCCACCTGCTCCTTCCACACCGTCAGCAACCCGCCCGCGTCCAGGACCTCGTCCGCCCGCTCGATGGTCCTGGGCGACGGGATGCGCCGCCCCTGCTCGTACGACGCGACCGTGGCCGCCGAGTAGCCGATCCGGCGGCCGAACTCCTCGCGTTCCAGGCCCGCCCGGACCCGCAGCGTCTTCATCGTCTGGCCGAACGCGACGACCACCGTCTGCCCGGACGTGTCCGCACCCTCACTCATCGGCACCGCCTCCCTGCCCCAACGCCGTCCCCGCGCACCCGTTACGCCGCGCGGCGCGTACCCGTGGTGCCGCCGCGCGTACACCCGGCCGCGTCGGTGCGTCACCACTGGTCACGCTACGCGACCGACGGCACCGTTGTCGGCATGACCAGCCAACCCGTCGTCACCGACGGCAACTTGACGCGCACCTTCGAGATGCGCTTCACCTCGACCCCGCGCGGCGCCCGTCTGGCCCGCCGGCTGGGTGCGCACCGACTGGACGCCTGGGGCATCCCCTACGGCACCCGCCCGCACGAGGAGATCGTGCTCGTCCTGGGCGAGCTGACCGCCAACGCCGTGCGCCACGGCCATGTCCCCGGCCGGGACTTCCACCTGCTCCTGCGTGTACTCGTGCCCTCCGGCCGGGTGCGGATCGAGGTCACCGACAGCCGTGGCGAACGCCTGCCGCCCGAGCCGGAGGAACTGCGCGCGCCCGGCGACGGGGGCACCGGCGGCCGGGGGCTGCTCCTGGTCGCCGCGCTCGCCGAGCGCTGGGGGCGGCACCCGCGGTCCGGCGGGCCGGGCAAGACGGTGTGGGCGGAGTGTGCGCCCGGTTGACGCATTGGTCCAGACCTTCTACGTTGTGGGCGCTCCACTCCCTCACGCGCGCACGGTTCACCTCACCCCTGTACCACCCCACCACCACAGGGAGAGCCATGTACCCCAGGCGCAGACCACCCACCGGGCTCGGGGCGCGGATCGCCGCCCTGCTGACCGCACTGCTGCTGCCACTGGCGGCGCTCACCGCGCTGGCGACGCCCGCCCAGGCGGCCGGGACGCTCACGGCGACCTTCACCAGCCAGACCAACGGGTCGGGCTGGACGGGCAAGTACGTCGTCCACAACAACGGCACGGCCGCCTCCGACGGCTGGACCCTGGAGTTCGACCTGCCGTCCGGCGTGTCCGTGAGCGGGCACCTCTACGGCGAGGCCACGGTCTCCGGACGCCACGTGACCGTCAAGAACGCCTACTACAACGGACGGGTCCCGGCGGGCGGCACCACCGAGCCCTACAGCTACCAGTTCTCGGCGACCGGCCCCGTGGGCACCCCCACCGGCTGCACCGTCAACGGCGACAAGTGCGACGGCACCCCCGACGTGCCGCCGGCCGCCCCCGGCGCGCCGGAGGCGACCGCGGTCACCGCGCACACGGTCGCGCTGAAGTGGGCGGCGGCCGCGCCCGGCGACCACCCCGTCACCTCCTACGAGGTGCTGGAGGGCACGGACACCGTCGCCACCACCACCGGCGGCACCTCCGCGACCGTCACCGGCCTGACCCCGGCGACGCGCCACACCTTCACCGTCCGGGCCACCGACCGGCGCGGCAACGTCGGACCGGCGAGCCGGCCGCTCACCGTCGAGACCGTCGACCCGTCCACCGACCCGACACCGCCGACCGCGCCGGGCAACCCGCGCAGTACCGGCAAGACGGCCACCACCGTCGGCCTCGCCTGGGACAGGTCCACCGACAACGTGGCCGTGGCCGCGTACGACGTCTACCGCGGCGACACCCTGGCCAAGACCGTCGGCGCGGACACCACCACGGCCACGGTGGACGGGCTCTCCCCGGCCACCGCCTACACCTTCACCGTCAAGGCCCGGGACACCGCCGACAACTCCTCCGCGGCCTCCGCGGCCGTGAAGGTGACCACCGACGACGTGGCCGGACCGGGCAAGCAGCTCAAGGTCGGGTACTTCGTGCAGTGGGGCATCTACGGACGCCAGTACTTCGTGAAGAACCTCGACACGTCCGGCGCCGCGAAGCAACTGGACGTCGTCAACTACGCGTTCGAGAACCTCGACCCGACGGGCCTCACCTGCCAGGCGGGTGTCACCAAGGGCACCTCCGGCAATCCGCAGGACCCCGACGAGGGCACCGGCGCCGGGGACGCGGACGCCGACTACGCGCGGCCCATGTCCGCCGCCCAGTCGGTCGACGGTGTCGCCGACGACGGCTGGGGCAAACTGCGCGGCAACCTCAACCAGCTCAAGAAGCTCAAGGCCAAATACCCGCACCTGAAGGTCGTCGTGTCGCTCGGCGGCTGGACGTACTCGAAGTTCTTCTCGGACGCCGCCGCCACGCCCGAGTCCCGGAAGAAGTTCGTCGAGTCCTGCATCGACGTGTGGATCAAGGGCAACCTGCCCGTCTACAACGGCGCGGGGGGTCCGGGCACGGCCGCGGGCATCTTCGACGGCATCGACATCGACTGGGAGTGGCCGGGCGCCGAGGGCCACCCGGGCAACCACTACGGCGCCCAGGACAAGGGCAACCTGACCGCCCTGCTCGCCGAGTTCCGCAAGCAGCTCGACGCGCTCGGCGGCGAACACAGGCTGCTCACCGCGTTCACCCCGGCCGACCCGGCGAAGATCGAGGCGGGCTGGGACCTCGGCAGGATCTTCCAGTCCCTCGACTACGCCAACGTGCAGGGGTACGACTTCCACGGCGCGGGCAGCGACAACTCCTGGGAGCCCAAACGGACCGGGCACGCGTCCAACCTGTACGCGGACGCGGAGGACCCCTACCCCTTCCACTTCAGCATCGAGAACGCCATCCAGACGTACCTCGACGCGGGAGTCAACCCGCGCAAGCTGACCGTCGGCTTCCCGTTCTACGGGCGCGGCTGGCAGGGCGTCGCGGAGGGCGGTGCGGCCGGTGAGTGGCAGGACGCGAACGGCGCGGCGCCCGGTCAGTTCGACACGGAGGCGGGGGTCCGCGGCTACAACAACCTGATCGCGAGCTTCCCGGCCATGACCGTCCACCACGACGAGGCGTCCGTGTCGACGTTCGGCTACACCGGCCCCGGCGGCCAGTGGTGGTCCTTCGACGACACCTGGTCGATCGGGAAGAAGACCGACTGGGTCAGGTCCAAGGGCCTGCTCGGCGGATTCGTCTGGGAGATGTCCGGAGACACCCCGGACGGCCGGCTGATGACCGCGCTGGACACCGGACTGAAGTGAGGCAGGGCGCCACCGGCCGCGGCCGCCTCGCGTGCGGGCTGCGCGAGGCGGCCACGGCCGGCCGCCCCTTCCGCCCCCGTGCCAGAATGGACCTTCCGTTCCCCCTGCCCTGCCCTGCCCAGCCCAGCCCGGCACCGTCCCGCACCGAGGTTCCCGTGAGCAAGTCCGTCGCCCGTGAGCCGCAGCGACGCAACGCGCGGTCCAACCGGGCGCGCATCCTGGCCACCGCCCGCCGGGAACTGGGACGCAACCCCGACACCACGCTGGAGGAGCTGGCCCGGGCGGCCGGGGTCGTACGGCGTACCCTCTTCGGCCACTTCCCGGGGCGCTCGGCCCTGCTCGAAGCCCTCGCGGAGGAGGCGTCCGAGACGCTGCGGGAGGCGATGGCCCACGCGCCGGAGGCGTCCGAACCGGCCGACCGCGCGCTCGCGCACTTCACGCTGCTGATGTGGCCCGTGGGCGACCGCTACCGCATGCTGCTGGCCCTGGCCCGGCACGACCTGGGCGCGGAGCGGGTGTCCGAGATCCTGGCCCCGGCCCGCGCGGAGGTCACCGCCATCCTGGAGCGCGGCCAGCGGGACGGGGTCTTCCCGCCCCACCTGCCGCCCGTCGCGCTGAGCGCCGGGCTGGAGGCGATGATCGTCGCCCTGCTGGAGCAGGTCAACACCGGCGCCCTGGAGGACGACGGCACCCGGGCCGCCGTCGCCACGCTCATCGCGGCCGGAGTGCCGGAGCGCCGGGCCGGGGCCGTAGTCGAGGCCGTCGCCCCGGCGGCGCTCGCGCACTCCGTCACGGCCGAGTAGGGCCGCCCCCACTCCGACAGGCGGTCGCCTCGACAGGCGGTCGCCTCAACAAGCGATCACCTCACCAGGCGGTCGGCCGCGTCCGAGGCGTGGCCGTCCGCCGTATTTGCACGTCCATGGGCAACAAACTATTCTGCTCTTGTCTGCACATCCATGGGCAATTAAGCATCGCCCTCGCTCGCTTCCCGGGAGCTCTCCCATGCCCCTACTGGCCACCACACCCGTCGAGAAGATGTCCGGGCCCTACGCCCGGCGCTGGTGGGCTCTCCTCGTGCTCTGCCTGAGCCTGCTGATCGTCGTCATGGCCAACACCTCCCTGATCGTGGCCGCCCCGGACATGACGGCCGACCTGGGGCTGAGCAGCAGCGACCTCCAGTGGGTCATCGACGGCTACACCGTCCCGTACGCCGCGCTGATGCTGGTGCTCGGCGCGATCGGCGACAAGTACAGCCGCCGCGGCGCCCTGGTCACCGGTCTGGTGATCTTCGCGGGCGGTTCGGTGATGGGCAGCCTCGTCCACGAGACGGGGCTGGTCGTCGCGGCCCGCGCGGTCATGGGCGTCGGCGCCGCCGTCGTCATGCCGGCCACGCTGTCACTGCTCGTGGCGGTCTTCCCGAGGCAGGAGCGGGCCCGCGCCATCACGGCCTGGACCGCCACCTCGGGACTCGCCATCGCCGTCGGCCCGCTGGTCGCCGGCTGGCTGCTCGAAGACCACGCCTGGGGCTCGACCTTCCTGGTCAACGTTCCCGTCGCGGTCCTCGCCGTCGTCGGCGCGCTGGTCCTCGTACCCCCGTCCAGGGCGGTCGGCATGGGCCGCATCGACTACGTCGGGGGCTTGCTCTCCATCGTCTCCGTCGGCAGCCTCGTGTACGCGACCATCGAGGGCCCGCACTTCGGCTGGGGCACCGGTCCCGTCGTCGCCGCCGTGGTCGCGGGGGTCGGACTGGCCGCCTTCGTCGCCTGGGAGCTGCGCCACCCGCACCCCATGCTCGACGTGCGGCGCTTCCTGCTGCGGCCCTTCAGCGGCTCCATGCTGGCGGTGCTGTTCTTCTTCTTCGGCACCTACGGCGCCATCTACTACGCCACGCAGTTCCTCCAGTTCGTGCTCGGCTACGGCGCCCTGGAGACCGGCGTACGGCTGCTGCCGCTGGCCGGTGCCGTGTTCGTGGGCGCCGCGGTGACCGGGAAGCTGACCCCGAGGCTCGGCGTGAAGGCGATGGTCGGCTCCGGCATGGCGATCGGCACCGTCGGTGTCTTCCTGCTGGTCCTGATCGACCAGGGCTCCACCTACGCCGACTTCCTCGCCCCGATGCTGCTGCTCGGCCTCGCCATCGGCCTCAGCGTCTCCCCGGCCACCGACACCATCATGGGCTCCTTCCCGGAGAGCGAACTCGGCGTCGGCGGCGGCGCCAACGACACCGCCCTGGAACTCGGCGGCTCGCTGGGCATCGCCGTCCTGGGCTCCCTGCTCGGCACCTCCTACCGGGACGAACTCTCCGGCCTCGTCGGCGACCGGCTCCCGGCCGCGGCCCTCGACACCGCCCAGGACTCCGTGGGCGGCGGACTCGCCGTCGCCGAGCGGCTCGCCACCAACCCGGCGGCCGGACCGGAGCAGGCGCAGGCCCTCGCCGACGCGGTGAACAAGGCATTCGCCCACGGCGTGTCGACGACCAGCCTCGTCGGCGGCATCATCATGGCCGCCGGTACGGCCGTCGTCCTCGCCGTCCTGCCCGGCCGCCGGGCCCGCCGGGCCGCCGAGGCAGGCTCCGAGCAGGGCGCGACGCAGGGCGCGGCGCAGGAGCGGGACGCCGAACTCAGCCGTCCCCGGGGCTGAACCGCCCCGGCTCCGCGGGCTCGCGCCCCTCGGCCAGCGCCGCCAGCTCCTCCGCCGTACGCGGGCCCGGCGCCGAGCCGGGCAGCAGCCCCCGCGCCCGCAGCAGCCCCGCCGCCGCGACGCCCCACGGCAACCGCAGCCCGGCCTGCCGCAGCAGGTCGGTGCGGGCCAGCGTCTCGGCGGCCGGGCCGGTGCGGACGCCGTCCGGGGTGAGCAGGGCGGCGTCGTCCGACCAGCGCAGGGCCAGGTCGACGTCGTGGGTGGCCATCACCACGGTGGTGCCGCCCGCGCGCAGCCCGTCCAGGGCGGCGAGCAGCCGCTCCTGCCCGTCCGGGTCGAGCCCCGCGGTCGGCTCGTCGAGGACGAGCACCCGGGGCCGCATCGCGACGGCCCCCGCGATCGCCGCCCGCTTGCGCTGCCCGTACGACAGCAGGTGCGTGGGCCGGTCGGCCAGCGCCGAGATGTCCAGCGCGGCGAGCGCCCGGGCCACCCGGGAGCGGACCTCCGCGCCGGGCAGACCGAGGTTCAGCGGCCCGAAGGACACGTCCTGGCCGACCGAGGCCGCGAAGAGCTGGTCGTCCGGGTCCTGGACCACCAACTGCACCGTCGTCCGCAGCCGGGTCAGCCCCTTGCGGTCGTACCTCACCGGCTCGCCGCCGAGCGTCAACGTCCCCGTACGCGGCCTGAGTCCACCGCTGAGCAGCCTCATCAGCGTCGTCTTGCCGCTGCCGTTGCGGCCCAGCAGCGCCAGCGCCCGCCCCTCGCGCACCGCGAAGTCCAGGCCCGTCAGCACGTCCGGGCCCTCCTCGTACCCGAACGACGCGCCCCGCAGGGCGACCAGGGCCGCTTCCGGTGACCGCGCCGGTCCGCTCACGTCAGGGGTCCTTCCAGGAGGAGGGCGAGGCCGGCCAGCGCCGCGAGGAGCGCCACGCTCGCCGCCGTGAACGGCACCGAGACCCGGGCCTCGGGCACCAGCACGCGCAGGGTGCCGTCGTAACCGCGCCCGGCGAGCCCCGACTGGAGCCGCGCCGCCCGGTCGAAGGCCCGCACGAACGCGGTGGCGCCGAGCCCGCCGAGCGAACGCCAGGCCGCCGCCCGCGTGGTGTGCCCCAGCCGGGCCGCCTGCGCCTGGCGGATCCGGTGCACGGAGTCCAGCAGCAGGAAACTCATCCGGTACGTCACCAGCGCCACGTCCACGACCGGCGCGGGAACCCCGGCCCGCACCAGCCTCGGCAGCAGGTCGGACACCGGCGTGGTGAACGCGAACAGCAGCACCCCCAGCGAAGCCGCCGAGGTGCGCAGCAGCAGCCCGCCCGCGCGCGCCGCGCCGCCGTCGGCCGCCGTCAGGAACCCGTCCGGGCCGCCGACCTGCACGAGCAACGGCAGCGCACCCGTCACGCAGAACCCCAGCGGCACCCGGTAGGCCCGCCACAGCCGGCGTCCGGGCACGCCCGCCGGGCCGAGCAGCACCGTCAGCGCCGTCACCAGCACCAGCGCCGCGCCCGGCCAGGGCGGCAGCGAGATCGCGAGCACGGTCAGGCCGAGACCGAGTACGACCTTGTCCACGGGATGGCGGCGGCGCCAGCGACTGCCGTGCGCCGCCGCGTCGATCGGCAGCACTCAGTCCCCTTCGGGGGCGTCCCGCGTGGCGGCCGTGGCCGTCGTGGCCGCGGGGGCCGTCATGGGCGCCGTGGTCCCGGAGACCGTCGTGGGCGCCGTGGTCCCGGAGGCCGCCACCGCCCGCCGCTCGCCCTGGCGACGGCCCCGGCGCAGCCCGAAGTAGTACGCCAGCACGCCCGCGCCGAGCGCGGCCTGCAACGCGAACAGCGCCGACTCGACCTCCCCGGACGGCGGTTCGTACAGCGGGGAGAACCAGGGCTCGTAGTCCGGCTCGATCTCGGTGATCGCGGTCTCCGCCTCGGCGTCGGCCCCGGCGAACGGCTCCTCCTTGTGGTCGCCCAGTCCCAGCACCAGGGGCAGGACGGCCAGCGCGGCCACGGCGAGCAGCAGCAGGGCGTTGATCTTCGCGTTCCGGCTCATCGGGCCACCGCCCGTTCCTTGTTCCCCGTGCCCGCCGCCGTCTTCGTCAGCAGCACGCCCAGCCGGGTCAGTTCGCCCCTGCTGGACTGCACCAGCAGCCGCATCACGATCACCGTGAGCAGGCCCTCGCTCACCGCCAGCGGGAGCTGCGTGACCGCGAAGATCGAGCCGAACTTGCCGAGCGCGCCCAGGAATCCGCTGCCCGGGTCGGGGAAGGCCAGCGCGAGCTGGACGCTGGTCACGCAGTACGTGGACAGGTCGGCGACGAACGCGCCCGAGAACACGGTCACCATCAGCGGCACGTCCCAGCGGCGCAGCAGCCGGTAGACGCCGTACCCGGCCCAGGGGCCGACGACCGCCATCGAGAAGACGTTGGCGCCGAGCGTGGTCAGCCCGCCGTGGGCGAGCAGCAGGGCCTGGAAGAGCAGGGTGATGGTGCCCAGCACCGCCATGACGGGCGGCCGGAACAGGATGGCGCCCAGGCCGGTACCGGTGGGGTGGGAGCAACTCCCGGTGACGGACGGCAGTTTCAGGGCCGACAGGACGAAGGTGAAGGCCCCGGAGGCGCCGAGGAGCAGCGTGCTCTCCGGATGCTCCCTGACCTCACGGGTGAGTGACCGGACTCCGTGGACGACGAACGGCGCGGACGCGACACCCCAGGCGATCGCGTGCGCCGGTGGCAGAAAGCCCTCGGCTATGTGCATGGCTCAGCAGACCCTCTCCAGCACCTCGTGGATGGACGACGCGCCTTGGCCGGTCTCCTGGCTTACGGGTACCACCGCCCGTGCTCCGCCTTCCCGGACCGCAAGCGATCCAGTGGCTGCCCGTGAGGGCCGGAGCCGGACTTCCCGATTCACAGTGGCGAGGGCCGCACCGGCATCACACCGGTTTCCCGTTCACCAAGGCGTGGCGACAGTAGTGCGCACCCGGGGGTGCGCACAAGCGGGCCTCCGGCCCCCGCAGGCGCCCCCGCCCGGCGCCTCGGGGCATGTCAACGTGACCGGTTCCGCTCGGGGCGCCGGACCACCATGTCCCGCATCCGGGTGGTCAGCGCGGTCGCGGCGGCGGTCAGGAAGACGAAGCTGTACGTGATCTGGAGGACGGCCACGACGCGCGCGGCCTGGCCCTGCGGGGTGATGTCGCCGTACCCGACGGTGGCGAGTGTCACCACCGTGAAGTAGAGCGCGTCGATCTTGGTGTGCAGCCCGCTGAACTCGCCGGGCTGCTTCGCGAGGGCGTAGTACCCGGCCGAGAAGACGTGCACGGACAGGACGATCAGCAGGGAGATGACCACCCCGGGCCGGGTGTCGGGACGGTTGAGGAGGACGTGCCGGATCTGCCGGAGCAGCGCCACGGCCACCGCGGTGAGCAGCACGGCGAACAGCGCCCAGCTCAGTACGGGCCGCTGCGGGCCCAGTTGGTCCAGGGGAAGCAGGAAGTAGGCCACGACCACGGCGGCCGCGATCCCGGTCCGGACGAGCCAGGGCCGGACGGCGGCCCACCCGGCGGCCCACCCGGTGCGGCGGGGTACGCCGCCGTCGTGGGCCGGGCCGGCCGGCTCCGGGGGCGTGGGGTCCGGGGGCGTGGCGTCCGTCCGGCCGGTCATCGCTGCGCCCCCGTCGCCGGTGCCTTCTCCGGGTCCGTCCCGTCCCGGCGCACCAGTTGGGCCACGACGAAGGAGACGACCGACGCCATGACGATCAGCGGCATCTGGTCGTGGGAGTCCCGGCCCATCAGCAGCACCGCCAGGACCGCGCTGGCCAGCGGCAGCCCGGTCACCGCCGCCGCCGCGGCCGAGATGCCGAGGGCGAGGGCCGGGGTCACGCCGAACCCGGGCAGCCCGGAGCAGGCCAGGGCGGTCGCCGCGCCCAGCAGCACGGACGGGAAGATCGGGCCGCCGCGCAGGGACCCCAGCGCGATGCCCCAGGCCAGCCCCTTGCACGCGACCAGCGCGACGAGCGCCCCCACGGACCAGGCGTGCGGGTGCGCGGCGAGCTGGGCGAGGGCGGCCTGGCCGGACAGCGCGGCCTCGGCCGGGTCGCGGCCCGTGATCAGCGCGTACGCGGAGACGCAGACGCCGACCGCGGCGGCGCAGGCGACGGTGCGGGCGGCGGTGCGCTGCCGCGTCCAGGTGACGGTGCGGCGGCCCAGCGCGCGGGCCAGCGTGACCAGGACGGCGACGAGGGCGGCCGTGGGCAGCCCCCACAGGAAGTCGCCCGCGTCGGGCCCGGCCTGCGGCGGCAGGTCGGGCAGGGACAGCGCGCCGATCTTCAGCCCCGTCCACTGCCCGAAGCCGGTGAAGACCAGCGCGCCCGTCGCGCTGGCCAGCAGACAGGGCAGCAGCAGGGCGACCAGTTGGGTCCCGGCCAGCCCCGCCCCCTCGATGAGCAGGACCGCCGCCGCGATCGGGCCGCCGAGGATGGTGGAGATCGCGGCGGTCGAACCGGCCGTGGCGAGGATCGCGCTCGCCCGCTGGTCCACGCCCGTCCGCCGCCGCACCGCCAGCAGGGCGAGTCCGCTGCCGACGGCCATGAGGGGGGCCTCGGGGCCCAGCACCACGCCGAGCGGCAGTGTCGCCAGCGCGGCGAGCACCGCGCCGGGCAGGGCACGGGGGCCGACGGGCGCGCCGCCCAGGCCGTTCACCGGGAGGTGGCCGCCGCCGCCCGGCATCCGGGTCACGATCGGCGCCAGGAGCAGCCCGGCGAGCAGCAGTGCGGGCAGCGGCCACCACCACGGCGGGGTGCGGTAACCGACCGCCTCGGGCAGCGAGGTCCACACCCAGTGCTGCAACTCGTGCTGGAGCCCGACGAAGAAGAAGCAGGCCAGTGAGACGGGAACACCCAGCAGCACGCAGAGCAGCAACAGCCGCCGGTATCCGGGGCTGAGCAGCGTCTGCCGCAGCGACTGCTCGGCCCGCTGCGGCTCGGCGTCGGCGGGCGCGGTCACGGAACCCGCGCGTGCGGCCCGCGCCGGGACAGCGGTCCCCGCCGGGACAGTGGCCGACTCGTCACGCGCCCTCCTTCTTCCGCACCGGCTCCCGCCTGCGCCTGCGCCCACGCCCCGTCGGTCACCCGTGGTCGCCGGTGGCCCCAGTCAACGTGAGTCCGCGGGCACCCGCACGCGCACGGCCGGTGCGTGGTTCACCCGTTCGGCGGGCCCGCGTGGCCGGGGCGCCCCGACGCCCGCAGGCTCGAACAGACCTGTCGGCGCCCTTCGCGCCGGTGGGGAGTTGCCCCGCACGGGGGACACAGAAAGGACTCCGCTCATGAGCCAGCACGCCGAATCCCCTTCCGGCCGGCCGTCGCACGGCGGCGACCCCTCCTGGGCCCGGCGTCCGGACGACCGCACCAGCGGCTGGGTGACCGGCGGTGTCGTCTTCGCGGGCGTCCTGCTCCTGCTGAGCGGCGCCCTCACCATCCTGCAGGGCATCGCGGCCATCGCCGAGAACGACGTGTACGCCCACATCGGCGCCTACGTCTACAAGATGAACCTCACCGGCTGGGGGATCGTCCACGTCGTCCTCGGCGCCCTCGTGCTCGTCACCGGGTACGGCCTGCTCAAGGACATGACCTGGGCGCGCATCACGGGCATCGTCCTCGCCTCGCTGAGCCTGGTCGCCCAGTTCCTGTTCCTGCCGTACTCGCCCGTCTGGTCCGTGGTCATGATGGCGATCGACGTGTTCGTCATCTGGGCCCTGGCCAGCCGGCAGGAGCACGCGTCCCGCGTCTGACGCCCCGTCCCCCGGCCCGGCGGCCGGGGGTGGGGCTCAGCGGCGGCGCAGGCTCCGGGCCAGGACCGTCGCCGCGCCCGCCGTACCCAGTGCGGCGGCCGCCGTGCCCGCGAGGGCCAGGACCCGGGCCCGGCGGCCCGGGACCGCCGGACGGGCGCCCGGCGCGGTGCCGTACGCGCTGCCCGCGGCCCCGGGGCCGCCCGGCAGGGCCGAGGCCAGCAGCTCCGCGAGGTGCACGCCCTCGTGGCCGCCGCTGTCGAACTCGTGGATCTGGGTGCGGCAACTGAACCCGTCCGCGAGGACGACGGTCGACTCGTCCGCCGCCCGCAGCCGGGGCAGCAGCACCCGCTCCGCGCACGCCTCGCTGACGTCCAGGTGACCGCGCTCGAAGCCGAAGTTGCCGGCCAGCCCGCAGCAGCCGGAGTCCAGCCGCCGCGCGTCCACACCGGCCCGGCGCAGCAGCTCCCGGTCCGCCTCCCAGCCCAGTACCGCGTGCTGGTGGCAGTGCACCTGGGCCAGCGCACGCGCGGACCGCTCGGGCACCTTCGGCGGCTCGTAGCCGGGGGAGTGCTCGGTGAGCAGTTCCGCGAGGGTCACCGTCTGCCCGGCCAGCCGCAGCACGTCCTGGTCGCCGGGGAAGAGTTCCGCCGCGTCCGCCCGGAACACGGCCGTGCAGCTCGGCTCCAGCGCCACGACCAGCCCGCCGGCGCGGACGTGCCCGGCCAGGGCGCGCACGGTCCGGGTGAGGACCTTCTCCGCCGTGCCGAGCTGCCCCGTGGAGATCCAGGTCAGTCCGCAGCACACCGGCTCCTCGGGCAACCGCACCCGCCAGCCCGCGTGTTCGAGGACCCGTACGGCCGCCCGCCCGATGTGCGGGTGGAAGTGGTTGGTGAAGGTGTCCGGCCACAGCAGCACGGTCCCGCGGTGCCCGTCGCCCTCCGGCTCGTGGTCCGCGAACCACTGCTCGAACGTCCGCTCCGCGAACAGCGGCACCTCCCGGTCCGCCACCCCCGCCGCCCACACCGCCGCCCGCGACAGCAGCGGGGCGTGGGTGAGCGCGTTGACGACCGGCCCCAGCCGGGTGCGGCCCACCACCCGGGCAAGGGCCGGCAGCCAGCCCATCGACCAGTCCGAACGCGGCCTGCGCCACGGCCGGCCCGCGTAGTGGTGGGAGAGGAACTCCGCCTTGTAGGTGGCCATGTCCACGTCCGCCGGGCAGTCCTTCTTGCAGCCCTTGCAGGCCAGGCACAGATCGAGGGCGTCCTTGACCGCCTCCGAGCGCCAGCCGTCCCGGATCGCGCCGTCCCCGTGCCCGTCGAGCATCTCGAACAGCAGCCGGGCCCGCCCCCGGGTCGAGTGCTCCTCCTCCCGGGTCACCTGGTACGACGGGCACATCACCGTGCCGTCGCTGGTGTGCTGGCGGCACTTGCCGACGCCCACGCAGCGGTTGGCCGCCTGCGCGAACGAACCCCCGTCGTGCGGGAACCGGAAGTGCAGGTCCCGCGGTTCGAACGGGGCCCAGTCACCGCCGAGGCGCAGATTCTCGTCCAGCCCGTACGGCGCGACGACCTTCCCCGGATTCATCCGGTTCTCCGGGTCGAAGACGGCCTTGAGCCGCCCGAACGCCTCCACCAGCCGGTTCCCGAACATCCGGGAGAGCAGCTCGCCCCGGCTCTGCCCGTCCCCGTGCTCGCCGGAGAGCGAGCCGCCGAACTCGACCACGAGGTCGGCCGCCCGCTCCATGAACCTCCGGTACGCCGCCACCCCGTCGGCGGTGTACAGGTCGAACGGGATCCGGGTGTGCACGCAGCCCTGCCCGAAGTGGCCGTACAGGCTCGGACCGGTGTCGCTCAGGTACCCGAACTCCTCGAACAGGGCGCGCAGCCGGCGCAGGTAGTCGCCCAGCCGGCCGGGGGAGACCGCCGAGTCCTCCCAGCCCTCGAAGGTGTCGGGCCTGCCGGGGATGTGCGCGGTGGCGCCGAGCCCGGCCTCCCGGACCTGCCACAGGTCCTGTTCGTGCGACGGGTCGTCCAGGAACGCGCAGTCGGCCTCGTGCTCGGAGCGGTGCACGGCCTCCAGCAGCCGGTGCGCCCGGGCGTCGGCCTCCTCGACGGTGTCCCCTCCGAACTGCACCATCAGGTAGGCGTTGCCCTCCGGCATCTGGGCCAGCGCCTTCGGGTTGAGGTGCTTGATGCGTTCGTCGCGGACCAGCCGGGCGTCGACGCCCTCCAGCGCGATCGGCTCGTGCGGCAGGATGTCGGGCACCGCGTCGGCGGCCTTGTCGATGCTGTCGAAGCCCAGCACCAGCAGGGAGCGCTCCTTCACCACCGGCACCAGTTCCAGCTCCGCCCGCAGGACGGTGACCAGCGTCGACTCGCTGCCCACCAGCAGCCCGGCCACGTCGAAGCCGTACTCCGGCAGCAGCGAGTCCAGGTTGTAGCCCGAGACCCGGCGCGGAACGTCGGGGAACCGGCGGCGGATCTCGTCCCCGTAGGCGTCCCGCAGCGCGCGCAGCCGCCGGTAGACGGTCGCCCGCAGATCGCCCTGCCGCTCGATCTCGGCGTACTCCTCGTCGCCGGTCTCCCCGCACCAGAAGCGGGTGCCGTCGTACAGCAGCACCTCCAGGCGGGCGATGTTGTCCACGACCTTGCCGTGCGCCTGGGCGGTGGCGCCGCAGGAGTTGTTGCCGATCATGCCGCCGAGGGTGCAGTTGGCGTGCGTGGCGGGCTCGGGACCGTAGCGCAGGCCGTACGGCGCGAGCTGCCGGTTCAGGTCGTCCAGCACGATCCCGGGCTGGACGACGCAGGTGCGGGCGTCGGCGTCCACCGACTCCACCCGCGTGCAGTACTTCGACCAGTCGAGGACCACACCCGCGTTGGTGCACTGCCCGGCCAGGCTCGTCCCGCCGCCGCGCGAGAGCACGGGCGCCCCGAACTCCCGCGCCACGGCCACCGCCTCGGCACCCGCCTCCGGGGTGCGCGGCACGACGACGCCGAGGGGCGTCTGCCGGAAGTTCGAGGCGTCCGTGGAGTAGGCGGCCCGGCTCCCGGCGTCGAAGCGGACCTCCCCGTCCACCCGGCCGAGCAGGGCCGCCCGCAGTGCGGCGGTGTCGACGGGCGCAGGTGCCCCCTCGCGCGTGACGGGCTCGGGCAGATCCAGCGCACCCATGGGCACTCCTCCGTGTGACGGTGTACGTCCGCCGGTGCACCAGTGGCACCCGCCAGGGCGCGGCGGCCGTCGCTGAGTACCCCGCCCGGCGCCCCGCAACCACCGGACACGGAGCGTCGCCAACCGTGTCGCTGTTGGGCCGAACGGGTGACTTGGCGTAAGAATTGGCTGGTGCACGCAATGAAGGCGAGTGGAATCGGGGGGAGCCGGTGAACAGCCACGACGTCACCGATGAACAGTGGGAAGGGCTCGCCCAGGTCGTTCCCTTGCGCGGACGCGATGCCTGGCCCTCGTCCGTCGGCCACCGGGCGATGCCCGAGGCGGAGACGGAGCGGCGCCGCCGGTTCGTCGTGCTGCGGGTCAACGTGTTCGCGGACGCCCGGGAGGTCGCCGAGACCCTGATGTCGGGCATCCCGGTCCTCCTGGACCTGACCAGTGCCGAGGGCGAGGTCGCCAAGCGGGTCCTGGACTTCAGCACCGGCGTCGTCTTCGGCCTGGCCAGCGGGATGCACCGGGTCGACCGCAACGTCTTCCTGCTGACGCCGGCGGGGACCGAGGTGAACGGCCTGATGGAGGGCGCGGTGGGGGTTCCCGGAATGTGACGGCCCGCCCCGGCCCGGGCGTCCAGGTCCCCCGATCGTAGGAAAGCCGTCCCGGCAAAACGGTTCGCCGCCCGACGGAGTCCTACGGTCCGCATATGGCAGCGTCACCTGCGTCCTCCCCGTCACCGCCCTCCTCCGGCTTACCCGGGCCCTCCGCGCCGGAGGCGTCCGCCGTGGCGCTCGCCGGCCGTCCCCGCGTCACCCAGTTGAGGCTGGCCGCCTACGCCGGGCACCGGCGCGCGGTGCTGCGGCTCGGCCCGCTCACCCTGCTCGCCGGGCCCAGCGGCAGCGGCAAGACCAGCGCGCTCAGGGCCTACGACGCCCTGGCCCGGCTCGGCGGCGGCGCGGAACTCGCCGCGGTGTTCCCGGACCCGGGAGCGTGCGTGCCCGAGCGGTCCCGGCCCGACGCGCAGCGCCGCCGGGGCTTCCGCATCGGCTGCACGGCCGACGGGGCCGAGGGGCCGGTGCACCTGGACGTCGCCGTGCAGGCCGAGCCCGAACTGCGCATCGTGGGGGAGCGGTTGTCGGCCGACGGTGTCGTGCTCCTGGAGACGGCCCTGCGCGACCCGGGCCGCCGCACCGTGCAGGCGGCCTGGCACACCGCCGGGTCGGCGCCCGTCACCCGCGCCCCCCTGCCCGACGACCGCCTCGGCACACCGCTGCTGCCCCTGCGGGTGGCCGGCAAGACGGACGGGCAGCGCAGGGTGCTGGCGGCGGCCGAGCAGATGGTGGTGGCCCTGCGCTCCGTCTTCGCCTGCGACCCGCGGCCCGGCCGGATGCGCGAGCCCGTGCCCAGCGGCTCCGGGCGGCTGCTCGGCGGCTGCGACAACCTCGCCGACGTGCTGTGGCGCACCCGCGCCGAGTGCGGCCGGCGGCACGCCCAGTTCGTCGCGGCGGTGCGCACCGGATGCGCGGGCGCCGTCGAGGACGTCCTGGCCGAACCGGACCTCGGCGGCGTGGTCCGGGCGCTGATCGACCGGGGCGACGGCACCCGCACCGGCCTCGCCCGCCTCGGCTACGGCGAACTGCGCTACCTCGCCCTCACGCTGGTGCTGTTCACCGGCCCCGGCGTGCTGGAGGCCGACCCGGCCGGGGAGGTGCCCGCCGCGCTGCGGACGCTCACCGTCCTCGCCGACGGCTTCGACCGCGGGCTGGACCCGCACCAGCGCGCCGAACTGCTCCGTCTCGCGGCGCGGATGTGCGACCGGGGGCACATCGGCTTCGTCGGGGCGGTCGCCGACGCGTCGTGGGCGGCGGGCGCGGTCGAGGAGGCGGGGACGTCGGGCGGGGACGGGACGGACGGGGACGGGACGGGCCGCGTGACGGTGGTACACCTGGACCGTGACCGATCAACCCCGTGACCTCGCGGCCCTGCGGAGCAGACTGGCCGAGTTCGCCGCCGCCCGCGACTGGCAGCCGTACCACACCCCCAAGAACCTGGCCGCGGCCCTCAGCGTGGAGGCCGCCGAACTCCTGGAGATCTTCCAGTGGCTGACCCCGGAGCAGTCGGCCCGCGTGATGACCGACCCGGACACCGCCCACCGGGTGCGGGACGAGGTCGCCGACGTTCTGGCGTACCTGCTCCAGTTCTGCGAGGTGCTCGGCGTCGACCCGCTGGCCGCGCTCGCGGCGAAGATCGAGCGGAACGAGTCCCGGTTCCCCGTGCCGGGCGGGTCCCCGGCGGAGGGCGGACCGGAAGGCTGAGCCGGAGGAGTCAACCACTCCGTTATTACTCTCCGCAGTCGTTATCCGGCCAGAATTCACCGCGGTGTCCGAAGATTTCCGCCTTCCTCTGGCTTTTCGTCCCACACACCTTCACTCTGGGTAGTGGACAACGGAGTTCGGGCGGACGCGCCACGGGCGCGTCGGACAGACGGGGGCAGCGCATGGACGCTGTTCGGCTCATCGTGACGAGTGGGCGTGCCCTGGCCGCCGGCGGCGAGGTGCCGGAGGTCCTCACGGAGGTGTGGCAGGTGCAGGCCCTGGCCCAGGCGATCGGCAGTCGGCTGGCGGTCCACGGACCGCCCGAACTGCGGGGCGAGGCCATCGGGTTGACCGAGCTGGCGGGCCGCGGCTGCGGGGTGCTGCACACCCCGGCGCTGGCCCCGGGTGAGCTGCGCGCCGCCCAGCTCACCGAACTGGGCGACGCCCGGCAGGCCCTGATGCGCCTGGGCACCCTGCTCGGCGAGACCGGCATCGCGCTGGTGGGCGTCGCCTGCGCCGCCGCCGACGAGGCGACGTACTGGCAGTGCATGGAGGCCATCGACGCGGCCGACGAGTCCCGCGACCGGGTCCTGGAGATGCTGCGCAAACTGGCGGACCGCGAGGCGCACTTACCGGAGCGGGAGGCGGGTTAGGGCACCCCCCGGGCCCCGCGTCCCGCGCGCCGCGTGTTGGAGCCTGTGCCGGACACCCGCGCCGAGCAGGCAGGATGGAGGGCATGGATCTCCGTATCTTCACCGAGCCCCAGCAGGGGGCGACCTACGACACCTTGCTCACGGTGGCCAAGGCCACCGAGGACCTGGGCTTCGACGCCTTCTTCCGCAGCGACCACTACCTCCGCATGGGCGCCGTGGACGGCCTCCCCGGCCCCACCGACGCCTGGATCACCCTGGCCGGTCTCGCCCGCGAGACCAAGCGCATCCGCCTGGGCACCCTCATGACCGCCGGCACCTTCCGGCTGCCCGGCGTCCTCGCCATCCAGGTCGCCCAGGTCGACCAGATGTCGGGCGGCCGCATCGAGCTGGGCCTGGGCTCCGGCTGGTTCGAGGAGGAGCACAAGGCGTACGGCATCCCCTTCCCCAAGGAGAAGATGGGCCGCCTGGAGGAGCAACTGGCGATCGTCACCGGCCTGTGGGCCACCGAGACCGGCAAGACCTTCGACTTCCACGGCACCTTCTACGACCTGACCGACTCGCCCGCGCTGCCCAAGCCCGCGCAGGCCAAGGTGCCGGTGCTCATCGGCGGTCACGGCGCCACCCGCACCCCGCGGCTGGCCGGCCAGTACGCCGACGAGTTCAACATGCCGTTCGCCTCCATCGAGGACACCGAGCGCCAGTTCGGCCGGGTACGGGCCGCCGCCGAGGCGGCCGGCCGCGCGGCCGACGCCCTCACCTACTCCAACGCGCTGGTCGCCTGCGTCGGCAAGGACGACGCCGAGGTCGCCCGCCGCGCCGCCGTGATCGGCCGCGAGGTCGAGGAGCTGAAGGCCAACGGCCTCGCCGGCTCCCCCGCCGAGGTCGTCGACAAGATCGGCCGCTACGCCGAGGCCGGCGCCCAGCGGATCTACTTCCAGATCCTCGACCTCCACGACCTGGACCACCTGGAGCTGATCGCGTCCCAGGTCCAGTCGCAGCTTTCCTGACGCGCCGGCAGCGCGGCGGCGAATAACCGAAGGCGCCGGTCACCCGCCCTGTGCGATCGTGTGACCGTCGTTCCGCCGGAGCCCCCGGGGTACCGCCCCGGGGGCTCTCGCGCGCACGGCGCCCGCATGTGTCCGTCGCACCGCCGACCCGGCCGGAGAGGCCCATGTTCCTGACCGTCACCACCACCGGTACCCCCGAGCACCCCGCGACCGATCTCGGTTTCCTGCTGCACAAGCATCCCGGCAGGGCGCAGGCGTTCTCCACCTCCTTCGGCACGGCCCACGTGCTCTACCCCGAGGCGGAGGAGCAGCGCTGCACGGCGGCCCTGCTGCTGGAGGTCGACCCGGTGGCGCTGGTCAGGCGGGGCAAGGGCAAGGGCCGCGGCGGCGCCCCCGACGCCGCCCTCGCGCAGTACGTCAACGACCGCCCGTACGCGGCCTCGTCCCTGCTGGCCGTGGCGCTGAGCAACGTGTTCTCCAGCGCGATGCGCGGCGTGTGCAAGGCCCGCCCCGAGCGCGCCGCCCGGCCGCTCCCGCTGCGCGTCGAGATCCCGGCGCTGCCCGCCAGAGGCGGCCCGGACCTCGTGCGCCGCCTCTTCGAGCCGCTCGGCTGGACGGTCGCTGCCGAGGCGGTGCCGCTGGACACCGAGTTCCCCGAGTGGGGCGACTCCCGCTACGTCCGGCTCGTGCTGGAGTCCGGGACGCTCACCCTCTCCGGCGCCCTGCGCCACCTGTACGTCCTCCTCCCGGTGCTCGACGACGCCAAGCACTACTGGGTCTCGCCGGACGAGGTCGACAAGCTGATGCGGGCCGGTGAGGGCTGGCTGCCGGGCCACCCCGAGCAGAAGCTGATCACCAGCCGCTACCTCTCCCGCCGCTGGTCCCTGACCCGCGAGGCGATGGACCGGCTGGAGCTGATCCGGCTGGCCGAGAGCGACGACAGCGAGGTCGAGGAGATCGACAACGCCGTCGAGGCGGAGGCCGAGCAGGAGGCGAGGCCCACCCCGCTCGCCGTGCGGCGCCGCGAGGCGATCCTCACGGCGCTGCGCGAGCACGCCGCCGCCCGCGTCCTCGACCTCGGCTGCGGCGAGGGGCACCTGGTGCGCGAGCTGCTCAAGGAGCCGCGCTGCACCGAGATCGTCGGCGTGGACGTGTCGGTGCGCGCCCTCACCATCGCCTCCCGGCGGCTCAAGCTGGACCGCATGGGCGAGCGGCAGGCCGCCCGCGTCCAGCTCCTCCAGGGCTCCCTCGCCTACACCGACAAGCGCCTCAAGGGCTACGACGCCGCCGTGCTGAGCGAGGTGATCGAGCACGTCGACCTGCCGAGGCTGCCCGCCCTGGAGTACGCCGTCTTCGGCTCGGCCCGCCCCCGCACCGTCGTCGTGACCACGCCCAACGCCGAGTACAACGTGCGCTGGGAGACCCTCCCGGCCGGTCACGTCCGCCACCGCGACCACCGCTTCGAGTGGACCCGCCAGGAGTTCCGCGCCTGGGCCGGCCGGGTCGCCGAACGGCACGGCTACGCCGTGGAGTTCCGCCCCGTCGGCGACGACGACCCCGAGGTGGGCCCGCCCACCCAGCTCGCCCTGTTCACCCTGACCACCCCCGCGACCGCGACCGAGAAGGAGGCGAAGGCCGCATGAGCACCACCGGCAGCAGCCACACCCCCGTGCGGGCCCGCGCCCTGCCCGTCACCGACCTCTCCCTCGTCGTGCTGATCGGCGCCTCCGGCTCCGGCAAGTCCACCTTCGCTGCGCGCCACTTCGTGCCGACCGAGGTCATCTCCTCCGACTTCTGCCGGGGCCTGGTCGCCGACGACGAGAACGACCAGAGCGCCAGCCGCGACGCCTTCGACGTCCTGCACTACATCGCCGGCAAGCGGCTCGCCGCCGGCCGCCGCACCGTCGTCGACGCGACCAACGTGCAGCAGGACGCCCGGCGTCAACTGATCGACCTGGCCCGCGAACACGACGTGCTGCCCGTCGCCATCGTCCTGGACGTGCCCGAGCAGGTCTGCGCCGAGCGCAACGCCGGGCGCGCCGACCGCGCCGACATGCCCCGCCGCGTCGTCCAGCGCCACACCCGTGAACTCCGCCGCTCCCTGCGCCACCTGGAGCGCGAGGGCTTCCGCAAGGTGCACGTGCTGCGCGGCGTCGCGGAGGTCGAGCACGCCACCGTCGTCACCGAGAAGCGGTTCAACGACCTCACCCACCTCACCGGCCCCTTCGACATCGTCGGCGACGTCCACGGCTGCGCCGCCGAGCTGGAGACGCTGCTCACCAAGCTCGGCTACACCGACGGCGTCCACCCCGGGGGCCGCACCGCCGTCTTCGTCGGCGACCTCGTCGACCGCGGCCCGGACAGCCCCGGCGTGCTCCGCCGCGTGATGTCCATGGTCAAGTCGGGCAACGCCCTGTGCGTACCGGGCAACCACGAGAACAAGTACGGCCGCCACCTGAAGGGCCGCAAGGTCCAGCTCACCCACGGACTCGCCGAGACCGTCGCGCAGATGGAGCGGGAGAGCGAGGAGTTCCGCGCCGAGGTGCGGGAGTTCGTCGACGGCCTGGTCAGCCACTACGTCCTCGACGGCGGCCGGCTGGTGGTCTGCCACGCCGGTCTGCCCGAGAAGTACCACGGCCGCACCTCCGGGCGGGTCCGCAGCCACGCCCTGTACGGCGAGACCACCGGCGAGACCGACGAGTTCGGGCTGCCCGTGCGCCACCCGTGGGCCGAGGACTACCGGGGCCGCGCGGCGGTCGTCTACGGACACACCCCGGTGCCGGAGGCCACCTGGCTGAACAACACCATCTGCCTGGACACCGGCGCCGTCTTCGGCGGCAGGCTCACCGCGCTGCGCTGGCCCGAGCGGGAGATCGTCGACGTACCGGCCGAGCGGGTCTGGTACGAGCCGGTCAAGCCGCTGCGCACCGAGGCGCCCGGCGGCCACGACGGCCGCCCGCTGGACCTGGCCGACGTCCGGGGGCGCCGGGTGGTGGAGACCCGGCACGCCGGGCGGATCACCGTACGCGAGGAGAACGGGGCGGCGGCCCTGGAGGTCATGAGCCGCTTCGCCACCGACCCGCGCCTGCTGCCGTACCTCCCGCCGACCATGGCACCGACCGCCACCTCCGGCGTGGACGGCTACCTGGAGCACCCGAAGGAGGCCTTCGCGCAGTACGCGGCGGACGGCGTCGCGCGGGTCGTGTGCGAGGAGAAGCACATGGGGTCGCGGGCGGTCGTCCTGGTCTGCCGCGACGCGGAGGCGGCCCGCGCCCGCTTCGGCGTCGAGGGCGTCACGGGCTCCCTCTACACCCGTACCGGCCGTCCCTTCCTGGACGACGCGTCGGTCACCGAGGAGATCCTCGACCGGCTGCGCACCGCCGTCGGAGAGGCCGGCCTGTGGGACGAACTGGCCACGGACTGGCTGCTGCTGGACACCGAGCTGATGCCGTGGTCGCTCAAGGCGGCCGGGCTGCTGCGCTCCCAGTACGCCGCCGTGGGCGCCGCCTCCGCGGCCGTGTTCCCCGGCGTGCTGAGCGCGCTGGAGGGCGCCGCGGCGCGCGGCGTCGAGGTGCAGGACCTCCTCGGCCGCCAGCGCGCCAGGGCCGCCGACGCGGCCGCCTTCACCGACGCCTACCGCCGCTACTGCTGGCCCACCGACGGCCTGGACGGCGTCCGTCTGGCCCCGTTCCAGATCCTCGCCGTCCAGGGCCGAAGCCTCGCCGCGCTGCCGCACGACGAGCAGCTCGGGCTCGTCGACCGGCTCGTCGAGCACGACGGCAGCGGCCTGCTGCGGACCACCCGCCGGCTGTACGTCGACACCGGCGACCCCGAGTCGGTGGCGGCCGGGACCGACTGGTGGCTGGAGATGACCGGCCGCGGCGGCGAGGGCATGGTCGTCAAGCCTCTCGGCGCGCTGGTGCGCGACGGGAAGGGCCGTCTCGTGCAGCCCGGCATCAAGTGCCGGGGCCGGGAGTACCTGCGGATCGTCTACGGCCCCGAGTACACCCGCCCCGACAACCTCGCCCGCCTGCGGCACCGGTTCCTGAACCACAAGCGGTCCCTGGCGATCCGCGAGTACGCCCTCGGCCTGGAGGCCCTGGACCGCCTCGCGGACGGCGAGCCGCTGTGGCGGGTGCACGAGGCGGTGTTCGGGGTGCTGGCCCTGGAGTCGGAGCCGGTGGACCCCCGGCTGTGACCGTCACTCGCCCCGCCCCGGCCCCTCGACACCGCCCTCGGCCGCCGCGTACGGCTGCGGGGCGGTGGCGGGGACCGGCACCGCGGGGCGGTCGCGGGCCGCGAGGCGGCGGGTCAGCACGAGGAGCGGCTGGGTCAGCAGGGTGGTGGCGAGCGCCATGAACACCAGGACTGTGTAGAGCGGTGCGCTGACCAGCCCCGCCTCCAGCCCGGCGTTGAGGGCGATCAGCTCGGTCAGGCCCCGGGCGCTGAGCAGCACCCCGACGGTACGGGCGTCGTGCCGGTCCAGGCCGCCGAGCCGGGCCGACACCAGCCCGCTGCCGACCTTCGTGGTGACCGCCAGCACCGTCACCGCCAGCAGCACCGCCCACCCGGTGCCGGACATGCTGTTCAGGGCCACGGACTGCCCCGAGAGGACGAAGAAGAACGGCAGCAGCAGAGAGCTGACCTCGTGCAGCGGGCGCAGCAGGTCCGGGTCCAGGGTGCCGCCCTCCTCCCGGGGCGTCACCAGCCCCGCGAGCAGCGCCCCGAAGATCACGTGCAGTCCGAGCCAGTGCGTCACCCAGGCCGACCCGAGGGCGAAGCCGATGAGCAGCGCCAGCCGCAGCGAGGGCTCCAGTCGCGTGCGCCACAGCAGCCGGCGCAGCACCGGCCGGGCGGCGAGCGCCATGACGGTGACGAAGCCGACGGCGAGTGCCGCGCGCCAGGGCCAGGCCAACGCCGCCTCGCCCGCGCCGCTGTTGAGCATCGTGCCCGCCAGCACCGTCCAGCACACGGCGTCGAGGATCCCGGCCGCCGAGACCGCCACCACCCCGGGCACGGTGCGGGTGAGACCGTTCTCCCGCACGATCGCGGTCAGCACCGGCACCGCCGTTATCGACAGGGCGATGCCCGCGAACACCACCGCGGCGGGCGTCAGTTCCCGCCCGCCCCCAGATCGCGCAACGTGTCACGGAAGAGCAGGGCGGCGCCGCACCCCACCGCCATCGGCACCACGAACGAGGCCAGCGCCACGGTCACCGAGACGCGCGCCCGGTCACCGAGGATCTTCAGATCCAGCTCGTACCCCACCGCGAACAGGAACACCACCAGGGAGAACTGGGAGAACCCGGTCAGCGCCGGGCCGATGGCCGCCGGGAAGAGGTCGTCGTAGGCCCGGGGGGCGAGGGCGCCGAGGAGGGAGGGGCCGAGGGCGATGCCCGCCGCCAACTGGCCCACGATGTAGGGCTGCCCGAGCCGCCGGGCCAGCCCGCCGCCCGCGTGCGCGGCGACCAGGATCAGAGCCGATGCGCCCACGAGGTGGGCGATCAACGCGTCAGGACTCAAGGTGTCTCCGCACGCTCCGGGGTCCGGTGCCGTCCCCGGCGTGAGCCGGCCGGCACTGCCAACCTCCACAGGATGGGCGCGGCCCCGCGTCGCATCGCAGGTCGTACACCGGACCCGGACCGGGGCACGGGAAGCACGCGAGGCGGTCGCCCCCGCCCCGTGCCCCGGCACGCGCACCGCGGGCCTCGTTGCGACCGAAGGGCGCCTTGCGCCCGGGGCGTGGGCGCCGGAGCGCCCGGGGTGCGCGAAAGCGGGGGTGAACGGGCGCCGGAGTGGTCAGGATGAGGACATGGGATTCCACGTCGACTCCGAAGCCGGGCGGCTCACCCGCGTCATCCTGCACCGGCCGGATCTCGAGCTCAAAAGGCTCACCCCCAGCAACAAGGACGCCCTTCTCTTCGACGACGTGCTGTGGGTGCGCCGGGCGCGCGCCGAGCACGACGGGTTCGCCGACGTGCTCCGCGACCGCGGGGTGGCGGTGCACCTCTTCGGCGACCTGCTCACCGAGACCCTGGACGTCCCGGCCGCCCGGCGGCTGGTCCTGGACCGGGTCTTCGACGAGAAGGAGTACGGGGTGCTGGCCACGGACCACCTCCGGGCCGCCTTCGAGAACCTGCCCGCCCCCGAGCTGGCCGAGTGGCTGGTCGGCGGCATGACCAAGCGGGAGTTCCTGGACGCGCACCAGGAACCGACCTCCGTGCGCTTCCACGCCATGGAACTGGACGACTTCCTGCTCGGGCCCCTGCCCAACCACCTCTTCACCCGGGACACCTCGGCCTGGATCTACGACGGCGTCTCCATCAACGCCATGCGGCTGCCCGCCCGGCAGCGCGAGACGGTCCACTTCGAGGCGATCTACCGGCACCACCCGCTCTTCCGCGACGAGACCTTCCACCTCTGGTCCGAGGGGCAGGCCGACTACCCCTCCACCATCGAGGGCGGCGACGTCCTGGTCATCGGCAACGGCGCCGTGCTCATCGGCATGAGCGAGCGCACCACGCCCCAGGCCGTGGAGATGCTCGCCCACAAGCTGTTCGCCGCCGGTTCCGCCCGGACGATCGTGGCCCTCGACATGCCCAAGCGGCGCGCCTTCATGCACCTGGACACGGTGATGACGATGGTCGACGGCGACACCTTCACCCAGTACGCCGGGCTCGGCATGCTGCGCTCCTACACCATCGAACCGGGCGCGGGGGAGAAGGACCTGAAGGTCACCGACCACCCGCCGGAGCACATGCACCGCGCGATGGCCGCGGCCCTGGGGCTCGGCGAGATCCGGGTCCTCACCGCGACCCAGGACGTCCACGCCGCCGAGCGCGAGCAGTGGGACGACGGGTGCAACGTCCTGGCCGTCGAGCCCGGCGTCGTCGTCGCCTACGAACGCAACGCCACCACCAACACCCACCTGCGCAAACAGGGCATCGAGGTGATCGAGATCCCGGGCAGCGAACTGGGCCGGGGCCGGGGCGGGCCGCGCTGCATGAGCTGCCCGGTGGAACGCGACGCCGTATAGAAATTCGGAATCTCGTATATAGTTCCATAGTCCCCGTACCCGTCCCGTCCCTCTGGAGCGCCCTCATGGCGACGATCCCGACCGCCCTCGCCGGCCGCCACCTCCTCAAGGAGCTCGATCTCACCGAGGAGGAGTTCCGCGGCCTGGTCGAGCTGGCCGCCGAGCTGAAGGCCGCCAAGCGGGCCGGGACCGAGACCCGGTACCTCACGGGCAAGAACATCGCCCTGATCTTCGAGAAGACCTCGACCCGCACCCGCTGCGCCTTCGAGGTCGCCGCCGCCGACCAGGGGGCCTCGACCACCTACCTCGACCCGGCGGGCTCGCAGATCGGCCACAAGGAGTCGGTCGAGGACACCGCCCGCGTCCTCGGGCGGATGTTCGACGCCATCGAGTACCGCGGCGACAGCCAGGCCAAGGTTGAGGAGCTGGCGGCCCGCGCCGGGGTCCCCGTCTACAACGGCCTGACCGACGACTGGCACCCCACCCAGATGCTGGCCGACGTGCTCACCATGACCGAGCACAGCGACCGCCCCCTGCGGGAGATCACCTTCGCCTACCTCGGCGACGCCCGCTTCAACATGGGCAACTCCTACCTGGTGACCGGCGCCCTGCTCGGCATGGACGTGCGCATCGTCGCCCCGAAGGCCTACTGGCCCGCCCAGGAGGTCGTCGACCGGGCGCACGAGCTGGCCGGCGCCAGCGGGGCGCGCATCACCCTCACCGAGACCGTGGCCGAGGGAGTGCGCGGCGCCGACTTCGTCGTCACCGACGTCTGGGTCTCCATGGGGGAGCCCAAGGAGGTCTGGGCGGAGCGGATCGAGGCCCTCGCGCCCTACGCCGTGACGATGGACGTGCTGCGCGCCACCGGCAACCCGGACGTCAAGTTCCTGCACTGCCTGCCCGCCTTCCACGACCTGGGCACCAAGGTCGGCCAGGAGATCTTCGAGACCTACGGGCTCGACTCCCTGGAGGTCACCGACGAGGTCTTCGAGTCCGCGCACTCGGTCGTCTTCGACGAGGCGGAGAACCGCCTGCACACCATCAAGGCCGTCCTCGTGGCCACCCTCGCCTGACTCCCGTCACGCGGCCTGCCCCACCGGGCCCTATGCTGACCGGCGGTTCCGGAGCCACCCCTTCCGGCGCCGCCGGCCGCGACCACCGTCGCGTCCCCCCACGCACCACCAGAAACGAGCACCACCCGCCATGCCCGTCTCCCGCGTCAAGTCCCCCCACCTGCTGGTCGCCGAATCCGGCGCCGACCGCGAAGGCCACGGCCTGAAGCGCACGATGGGCCTGTTCCAGCTCGTCTGCTTCGGCGTCGGCGCGATCGTCGGCACCGGCATCTTCGTCGGCCTGTCCGACTCCGTCGCCGAGGCCGGGCCGGCCGTCGTCGTCTCCTTCGTCCTGGCCGCGATCACCTGCGTGTTCACCGCGTTCTCCTTCGCCGAACTGGGCGGCGCGATCCCGGTCTCCGGCTCCTCGTACTCCTTCGCCTACGCCGGACTCGGCGAACGCACCGCCTTCCTCGTCGGCTGGTGCCTGCTCCTGGAGTACGGCGTGTCGGTCTCGGCGGTCGCCGTGGGCTGGAGCCAGTACGTCAACGAACTGCTCGACAGCGTCCTCGGCGTCCGGCTCCCGCACGTCCTCTCCGCGGGCCCCGGCGACGGCGGCGCCGTCAACCTCCCCGCGGTCGTCGTCATCGCCCTGGCCTGCGTGCTGCTGGTGCGCGGCGTGCGGGAGAGCGCCCGAGCCACGGCCGCCATGGCCGTCCTCAAGCTCGCCGTCCTGCTCGCCTTCTGCGCCATCGGCTTCTACGCCTTCCAGGACGGCAACCTGACCCCGTTCTCCCCGGCCGGCCTCGGCGGCATCGGCGCCGGGACCACGGCCGCCTTCTTCTCGTACATCGGCTTCGACGCGATCACCACGGCCGGCGAGGAGGCCAAGAACCCGCGCCGGGACATCCCCGTCGCCATCCTGGTCTGCATCGGCGTGGTCACCCTGCTGTACTGCGCGGTCGCCGTCGCCGCGATCGGCGCCGTCGGCGGCGACCAGGTCGGCGACCGGCCCGCCGCGCTCTCCTACGTCGTCGACCGGGTCACCGGCTCGGCGATCGGCGGCGGCGTGGTCGCCTTCGGCGCGGTCGTCGCCATCGCCTCGGTGGTGCTCGCCGTGATGTACGGCCAGACCCGCATCCTGATGTCGATGTCCCGGGACGGTCTGATCCCCCGGGTCTTCGAGAAGGTCTCCCCGCGCACCGCCACCCCCGTCGCCGGCACCCTGATCGTCGGCGTGGTCTTCGCCCTCCCGGCCGCCTTCGCCCCGCTCGACGCGGTGGTCAACCTGTGCACCATCGGCACCCTCGCCACCATGGCCGCCGTCAACGTCTCGGTGCTCACCCTGCGCCGCCGCGAACCGGACCTCGCCCGGCCCTTCCGCGTCCCGCTGTACCCGGCGACGCCCCTGCTCGGGATCGGCTTCTGCCTGTACCTGATGTACGAGACGGGCGGCGCCACCTGGCTGCAGTTCGCGGTGTTCCTCGCGGTGGGCCTGCTGGTGTACACGGCCTACGGGCGCCGGCACTCCCGCCTGGCCGCCGCCCTCAGTGCGGCCGGCGCTGAGCGGGCACCGCGGGGAGCCTGAACCAGACCGCCTTGCCCGCCCCGGTGGGCCGGTGGCCGCACGAGGAGCTGAGGGCGCGGATCAGCAGCAGACCGCGCCCGCCCTCGCACCACGGGTCGGGCGGCTCGACGTCCGGCCGGGTGAGGTCGGCGGGCGGCGACGGGTCCGGGTCGTGCACCTCGACCTGGCAGCCGGTCGGCCGCAGCTCCACCACCAGCTCGATCGGCGTCCGGCCGGCGGCGGTGTGCTCCACGGCGTTGGCGACCAGCTCCGCCGTGAGCAGCTCCGCGGTGTCGCCGTCGGCCGTGTGCTCCAGCTCGGCCAGGGCGTTGCGCACCAGGGCGCGCGCCACCGGCACCGCCGCGGCGGAGTGCGGCAGCGCGATGCGCCAGGAGGCGGGTGCGGGGGAGTGATCGTGCACGGCGGGTCCGTTTCGGGGAGCAGGGCGTCCTGTCCTGCTTTCAACCTTATGAATGGTACGGCGCCGCCCGGCAGAGCCGTTCGACGGGCACCCCCGGGACCTTCGGCCCTCGACACCGACGCCTAGCTCCGCCCTGTCGCGCACTCGTGACGACAGTCACAGAAGGGTGATAGCTTCGAGTGTCATGAGTCCCTTCACCGGCTCCGCCGCTCCCACCCCCGACTGGCGGCACCTGCGGGTCGAGACCACCGACGGCGTCGCCACCGTCACCCTCGCCCGCCCCGACCGGCTCAACGCCCTCACCTTCGAGGCCTACGCCGACCTGCGCGACCTGCTCGCCGAGCTGTCCCGCCGGCGTTCCGTGCGGGCCCTGGTGCTGGCCGGGGAAGGGCGCGGCTTCTGCTCCGGCGGCGACGTGGACGAGATCATCGGCGCCACCCTCTCCATGGACACCGCGGCGCTGCTCGACTTCAACCGGATGACGGGCCAGGTGGTGCGGGCGGTACGCGAGTGCCCGTTCCCGGTGATCGCCGCGCTGCACGGCGTCGCCGCCGGCGCGGGCGCCGTCCTCGCCCTGGCCGCCGACTTCCGCGTCGCCGACCCGTCCGCCCGCTTCGCCTTCCTCTTCACCCGCGTCGGCCTCTCCGGCGGCGACATGGGCGCCGCGTACCTGCTGCCCCGCGTCGTCGGTCTCGGCCACGCCACCCGCCTGCTGATGCTCGGCGAACCGGTGCGCGCCCCGGAGGCCGAGCGGATCGGCCTGATCAGCGAACTGACGGAGGAGGGCCGGGCCGACGAGGCCGCCCAGGCCCTCGCCCGCCGCCTGGCCGACGGCCCGGCCCTGGCCCACGCCCAGACCAAGGCCCTGCTCACGGCGGAACTGGACATGCCGCTGGCGGCGGCGGTGGAACTGGACGCGTCCACACAGGCCCTGCTGATGACGGGCGAGGACTACGCGGAGTTCCACGCGGCCTTCACGGAGAAGCGCCCCCCGAAGTGGCCAGGGAGGTAAGGGGGATGCCCTCGCCCCAGGGGAGTGCGGCCGGCCCGGGAGCGCGGGACCGCGTCGAGCAGCGGCTCCGCCGCGGGGCGCGACCGGCCCCCACGAACCCGCACCCGCCCGCGAAGACAAGCCGCGCCCTGCGCACCGCGATCATCGGCGGCGGCCCCGGCGGCCTCTACACCGCCGCCCTCCTCAAACGCCTCGCCCCCGGCCGCGAGGTCACCGTCTACGAACGCAACGCCCCCGACGACACCTTCGGCTTCGGCGTGGTCCTCTCCGACGAGACCCTCGGCGGCATCGAGCACGCCGACCCCGTCGTCCACGAGGCGCTCAAGGCGCACTTCGTCCGCTGGGACGACATCGACATCGTCCACCGGGGCATCCGCCACACCTCCCGAGGGCACCGCTTCGCCGCCCTCGGCCGCCGCCGCCTCCTCGGCATCCTGCACGACCGCTGCCGCGACCTCGGCGTGGACCTCCGCTTCCGCGCCGAGGCCCCGCCCCCCGAGCGGCTCGCGCGCACCCACGACCTGGTCGTGGCCGCCGACGGCGTGCACAGCGCCGTCCGCGAGGCCCACCGCGACGTCTTCCGGCCGCACGTCACCCCCCACCGCTGCCGCTACATCTGGCTCGCCGCCGACTTCGCCTTCGACGCCTTCCGCTTCGAGATCGCCGAGACGGAGCACGGCGTGATGCAACTGCACGGCTACCCCTACGCCCCCGACGCGTCGACCGTCATCGTCGAAATGCGCGAGGAGGTCTGGCGGGCGGCCGGTTTCGACGCGCTGGACGAAGCGGAGTCCACCGCCCGGTGCGCCAAGGTCTTCGCCGACGCCCTCGGCGGACGGCCGCTGCGCTCCAACAACTCGGCGTGGACCACCTTCCGCACGGTCGTCAACGAACGCTGGTCGCACGGCAACGTCGTCCTGCTCGGCGACGCCGCCCACACCGCCCACTTCTCCATCGGCTCCGGCACCAAACTCGCCGTGGAGGACGCCCTCGCGCTCGCCGCCTGCCTGGAGGAGCAGCCCACCCTCCGGGCGGCGCTCGGCGCCTACGAGGAGGAACGGCGCCCCGTCGTCGCCTCCACGCAGCGGGCGGCCCGGGCCAGCCTGGAGTGGTTCGAGGACCTGGACCGGTACCTGGACCAGCCGCCCCGCCGGTTCGCCTTCAACCTGCTCACCCGCAGCCGCCGCGTCACCCACGGCAACCTGCGGCTGCGCGACGCCGGCTTCACCGACTCCGTCGAGCGCGAGTTCGGCTGCCCGCCCGGCACACCCCCGATGTTCACACCGTTCCGGCTGCGCGGCCTGACCCTGCGCAACCGTGTCGTCGTCTCCGCGATGGACATGTACTCGGCCGACGACGGGGTCCCCGGCGACTTCCACCTGGTCCACCTGGGCGCCCGGGCCCTGGGCGGCGCCGCCCTGGTCATGACCGAGATGGTGTGCGTCAGCGCCGAGGGCCGCATCACCCCCGGCTGCACGGGCCTCTACACCGGCCGCCAGGGCGGGGCATGGCGGCGGATCACGGACTTCGTGCACGACAGCGCGCCCGGCACCGCGATCGGCGTGCAGCTCGGGCACAGCGGCCGCAAGGGCTCGACCCGGCTGATGTGGGAGGGCATGGACGAACCGCTGCCCGACGGCAACTGGCCCCTGGTGGCACCCTCCCCGCTGCCCTACCGGCCCGGCAGCCAGACCCCGCGCGAGCTGACCCGGGCCCAACTGACCGACGTACGGCAGCAGTTCCGGGCCGCGGCGGAGCGGGCCGCCCGCGCCGGATTCGACCTGCTCGAACTGCACTGCGCCCACGGCTACCTGCTCTCCGGCTTCCTCTCCCCGCTCACCAACCACCGCACCGACGCCTACGGCGGCTCACTGGAGCGGCGCCTGCGCTTCCCGCTGGAGGTCTTCGACGCCGTACGCGAGGTGTGGCCCGCCGAGCGGCCCATGACCGTACGCGTCTCCGCCACCGACTGGGCCGAGGGCGGCACCAGCGGCGAGGAGGCGGTGCGCATCGCCGGGGCCTTCGCCGCGCACGGTGCCGACGCGATCGACGTGTCCACGGGGCAGGTCGTCGCCGAGGAGCGGCCGGAGTTCGGCCGGTCGTACCAGACGCCGTACGCGGACCGCATCCGTCACGAGGCAGGCGTCCCGGTGATCGCGGTCGGCGCCATCTCCTCCTGGGACGACGTCAACTCGCTGATCCTGGCCGGACGCGCCGACCTGTGCGCGCTGGGCCGCCCGCACCTCTACGACCCGCACTGGACGCTGCACGCCGCCGCCGAACAGGGCTACGACGGACCGGGCGCCCCCTGGCCCGCGCCGTACCGGGCGGGCAGCCGCCCGCCGCGCACCGGACGCACCGACGCCCCCAGACCGAGGCTGACCCTGCACGGCCCGCGTCAGGACGGGTAGCCCCAGGCCGCGCACATCGGGCGCAGCCGCTCGGGGATCTCGTCGCGCGGGGGCAGGGCCCGCCCCGGCTGCACGGTGCCGGTGCGGATGTTCTCGCGCCAGTCGCCCAGACCCCTGACCAGCTCGGCGTCGCCCTTCTTGCCGTAGTGCAGCATCTGCGGCGCGTAGTCGACGCCGAGGTACGCGCACAGGCGGCGCATCTCGCGCTCGGGATCGGCGGTGATGTCCTCGTAGCGCACGGTGAAGCCGTCGGCGTCCGCCGCGCGGGCCTCCTCGACGGCCGTCATGTACCGCAGCACGTCCGTCACGGCCCTCTCGTGCGGCCGCTTGACGGGGTCGCTCTCGTGCCAGGACCGCGCGACCGACGCGGGGTGACGCAGCAGGAAGACGAAGCGGGCGTCGGGCCAGCAGTCCCTCAGGCGGTGGTACAGGTAGGCGTTGGCCGGTGTCTTCTCGACCACGAAGTCCTTGCCGGACCGGACGAGTTCACGGTGCAGGACGCGGTCCCACAGCAGGTGCTCCAGGTCGCCGCGGCGCAGGCCGAGTTCGCCCATCGCCCGCTCGGAGTGCCAGGTGGAGCAGGCGACCTCCAGCTTGCCGATGTGCAGTTCGTGCGGCGCGTGCAGCCGCGGGTGGGCGCCCGTCATCATCCGCAGCAGAGTGGAGCCGGAACGGATGGAGGAGATGATGAAGACGGGCCGCCGCAGCAGCCGTTCGGCCGGCTGTTCCTCGGCCGTCGGACATCGGTAGGCGGCCCCCGGCCGCGCCGCGGGCCCGGCGGCGGGGGACTCCGGGGTCGGCCTCCCCTTCGGTTTCCCCTTGGCCGCCTGGGGCGCTCTGCGGACCTGGAGGCCGGTGGCGGCGGTGAGGGCACGGTTCAGGTTGCGCGCGAGACTCATGCGTCCGCACGGTAGGAGGCGAACCTGAGAAGAGGATCTGAGCGGGCTGAGGGTTCACTGATCCCGTGGGGATGTGACGCGACTCACTGGCCGGGCGGTGCGGCCGCTCCGGGGACGGGACCCAGGCCCGCGTAGTGCGCCCCCGCGTCGCGCAGCCGCTCGTGCAGTGCCCGGAACACCGCCGCCGAGCGCGTGCCGGGCCAGTCCCCGGGCAGCAGCCGGGCGGGCAGCCCGGGGTCCGTGTAGGGCAGGTGCCGCCAGGAGTCCAGGGCGAGGAGGTAGTCGCGGTACGCATCCTCGGGCGGGGTGTCGGTCCGCCGCTCCCAGGCGTGCAGGACGCGCGCGTGCCGGTCGAGGAACGCCTCGTGCTCCTTGGCGATCGCGGCCAGGTCCCACCAGCGGCCCACCGCCTCGGCGGTCGGCGTGAAACCCAGGTGCTCCCCGCGGAAGAAGTCGACGTAGGAGTCCAGGCCCAGGCGGCCCAGCGCGTGCCGGGTCTCCTCGTACAGCCGGGCCGGGGCGATCCACACGCCGGGGGCCGCGGTGCCGAAGCCGAGACCGGCCAGGCGCGAGCGCAGCACGTGCCGCTTCTGCCGCTCCGACTCGGGCACGGAGAACACGGCGAGCACCCAGCCCTCGTCGTCGTGGGGCGCGGCGGCGTAGACGCGCCGGTCACCGTCCTCCAGCAACTGGCGGGCCTCGTCGGAGAGTCCGTAACCGGCCGCGCCCTCGTCCGTACGGGCGGGCAGCAGCAGCCCGCGCCGCTTCAGCCGGGACACCGACGAGCGCACGGAGGGCGCGTCCACCCCCACCGCCGCCAGCAGCCGGATCAGCTCGGCGACGGGCACCGGGCCCGGCGCGAAGCGGCCGTAGGCGCCGTAGAGCGTGACGATGAGGGACCGCGGGGTGTGCTGTACGTGCTGTAGGAGCTGGTCGGACACGTTGATCATCTTATGTCGTCGGCGTCAGGCCCGGCCGCCCAGGGGATCCGGCCGGACCCCGGGAGGAGCGGCGGGGCCGGGCGCGTCCAGGAGCCGGTGGCGCTGCAGCTTGCCGGTCGCCGTGCGCGGCAGCGCGTCCCGGAAGACGATCTCCCGCGGGCACTTGTACGGCGCCAGCTCCGACCGCAGGAACGCGCGCAGCGCGTCGGCGTCCGGGTCGGCCCCCTCGCGCAGCACCGCGTGCGCCACCACCACCTGCCCCCGGCGCCCGTCGGGCCGGCCCACCACCGCCGCCTCCACGACGTCGGGATGGCGCAGCAGCGCGTCCTCCACCTCCGGCCCGGCGATGTTGTACCCGGCGGAGATGATCATGTCGTCGGCGCGGGCCACGTACCGGAAGTACCCGTCGGGCTCGCGGACGTAGGTGTCCCCGGTGACGTTCCAGCCGCCCCGCACGTACTCGCGCTGCCGCGGGTCGGCGAGGTAGCGGCACCCGACCGGCCCGCGCACCGCCAGCAGCCCCGGCTCCCCGTCGGGCACCGGTCTGCCCCGCTCGTCCTGCACGCGCGCCTGCCACCCCGGCACCGGAACACCCGTCGTGCCGGGCCTGATGGCCTCGTCCGCCGCGGAGACGAAGATGTGCAGCAGCTCGGTGGCGCCGATGCCGTTGATCACGCGCAGGCCGGTGCGCTCGTACCAGGCGCGCCAGGTGGCCGCGGGCAGGTTCTCGCCCGCCGAGACGCAGCGCCGGAGGCTGCCCAGGTCGTACGCGTCCAGCTCGTCGAGCATCGCGCGGTACGCGGTCGGCGCGGTGAACAGCACCGACACCCGGTGCTCGGCGACGGCCGGCAGGAGCTGCCGGGGGCCCGCCTGTTCGAGCAGCAGGGCGCTCGCCCCGGCCCGCAGGGGGAAGACGACGAGCCCGCCGAGCCCGAAGGTGAAGCCGAGCGGCGGACTGCCCGCGAAGAGATCGTCGGAGCGCGGCCGCAGCACGTGCTCGGAGAAGGTGTCCGCGATCGCCAGCACGTCGCGGTGGAAGTGCATGCAGCCCTTGGGCCGCCCGGTGGTGCCGGACGTGAACGCGATCAGCGCCACGTCGTCGGCGGCCGTGTCGACGGCCCGGTACGGCGTGCCGGGCACCGCGCCGGACGCCGTACGGCGGTGCAGGTCGTCCGGCGCGTCCCCGCCGAACGTCGTGATAGCGAGCCCCGTGATCCCCGCGCCGGCGAGGTCGTCGACGGACCTGACGTCGCACAGCGCGTGCCGCACCCGGGCGATCTCGCAGATCGAGCGCAGCTCGTGCGGGCGCTGCTGGGCCAGCACGGTGACCGCCACCGCGCCCGCCTTCAGCACCGCCAGCCAGCACGCGGCCAGCCACGGGGTGGTGGGGCCGCGCAGCAGCACCCGGTTGCCCGGGACGACACCGAGGTCGCCGGTCAGCACGTGCGCGATCCGGTCGACGCGCTCGCGGAGCCCGCCGTAGGTCCAGGTGTCCCCGGAGGCGGTGCGGAAGGCGGGGCGGTCGTCGGGCGGGCCGGTGAGCAGTTCGGCGGCGCAGTTCAGCCGGGCCGGGTAGCGCAGTCCGGGCAGCTCGAACAGGAGCTGCGGCCACTGCTCGGGAGGGGGCAGGTGGTCGCGCGCGAAGGTGTCGACATGGGCGGAGCGGTGCGGGTCCGCGCGGCGCGCGTCGGCCATGGCGGTTCGCCCCCTTTGTCGTGGTGGGCTCGCGCAACGAGCGTATCGTGTCGGTGACGACAGTCAACGGGGCGCGATAGCCTCGGCCGTGGGCCCGGTGGGCAGGACGGCAGGGGAAGGGACCGGCGATGACCGCATTCTCGCTCGAACCGGCACACGTCACCTGGTGCGAAGAGCTGCGCGCCCTCGCCGCGCGACGGCTGCGCCCGCTCGCCGACAGGGGCGAGCCGGGCCGCGTCAACCGCGCCCTGGTCGCCGAACTGGGCGCCCTCGGCCTGCTGTCCCGCCTGTTCACGTCCGGCGCGCTCGACCTGTGCCTGATGCGCGAGTCCCTCGCCCACGCCTGCACGGAGGCCGAGACCGCCCTCGCCCTCCAGGGCCTCGGCGCCCACCCCGTGCACGCCCACGGCACCGAGGCCCAGCGGGCCCGCTGGCTCCCCCGGGTGAGCGACGGAACCGCGGTCGCTGCCTTCGCCCTCAGCGAGCCCGACGCGGGCTCGGACGCCGCGGCGCTGTCGCTGCGGGCAGACCCGGACGCCGCGAAACACGCTGCCGCCCGGCCCGGGCCCGGTGGCGAGTGGACCGGGACCGACGGGGCGCAGGCCGGTGGTGGGCGGTGGCGTGGCGGGGGTCGGGGTGACGGTGCCCGGCCCGGCGCTGCGGGGCGCGGGGGCGGTGAGGGCGCGTGTCCGGACGACGGGCGCGAGCTTGCCGTCCGGCGCGGTGACGGGGCGGAGACGGTGGCGCGCACCCGCCCCGGGCCGCCCGGGGCGGGGGCGTCGGCCACCCCCGTCGCCGCCGAGCCCGACGGCCCCGCCGCCTGGCGGCTCACCGGTGAGAAGTGCTGGATCTCCAACGCCCCCGAGGCCGACTTCTACACCGTGTTCGCCCGCACCACCCCCGGCGCCGGCGCCCGTGGCGTCACCGCCTTCCTCGTGCCCGCCGACCGCCCCGGCCTCACCGGCACCCCGCTCGACATGCTCTCGCCGCACCCGATCGGCGCCCTTGCTTTCGACGCCGTGCCGGTCACCACCGACGACGTGCTGGGCGTACCCGACCGCGGCTTCCGGGTGGCCATGGACACCCTCAACCTGTTCCGCCCCAGCGTCGGCGCCTTCGCCGTCGGCATGGCACAGGCCGCCCTCGACGCGACCCTCGCGCACACCGCCGCCCGCGACGCCTTCGGCGGCAAGCTGTGCGACCTCCAGGCCGTCTCCCACCAGGTCGCCGAGATGGCCCTGCGCACCGAGGCGGCCCGCCTGATGGTGTACGCGGCGGCGACGGCGTACGACGCGGGCGCCCCGGACGTCCCGAAGCGGGCCGCGATGGCGAAGCTCCTGGCCACCGAGACCGCCCAGTACGTCGTCGACCGCGCCGTCCAGCTCCACGGCGCCCGTGCCCTGCGCCGCGGCCACCTCCTCGAACACCTCTACCGCGAAGTGCGCGCCCCCCGCGTCTACGAGGGCGCGAGCGAGGTGCAGCGCGGCATCGTCGCCAAGGAGCTGTACCGCACCCACCCCCGCGCCACGACCGAGGAGACCGGAGCATGACCGCACAGCGAGTGAACCCGCCCGAACTGTCCCGGCCCACCGGCTTCTCCCACGCCGTCGTCGCCAGCGGCACCCGCGTCGTCTTCCTCGCCGGGCAGACCGCCCTGGACAGCGACGGCACGATCACCGGCGACACCCTCCCCGCCCAGTTCGAGCAGGCCCTCACCAACCTCCTCACCGCCCTGCGCGCCGCGGGCGGCACCCCCGCCGACCTCGCCCGCGTCACCGTCTACGCCACCGACGTCGCCGCCTACCGCACCCACGCCGCCGGCCTGGGCCGCACCTGGCGCGAGCTGGCCGGCCGCGACTACCCCGCGATGGCGGTCGTGGAGGTCGTACGGCTCTGGGACGAACGGGCGCTGGTGGAACTCGACGGGTTCGCCGTCCTGCCGTAGCGGACTCGCCACCGAAGGGGTGACGGTCACTGCCGCCCGCCCCTTCGCCCGGTACCAGTGGAATCCCCTCATTCCGACCGACCGGGAGACCCCCATGCGCGCAAGATCCGCCGCCCTCGCCACGGCCGCCGGTGCCGCCCTCCTCCTGCTCACCGCGCCCGCCGCGCCCGCCGCACCCCACGACGCCCGTCTCGACGCCGAGTCGGTGACCGTCGACCCCGTCGGCCGCATCGCCGCCGACGGCAGCGTCACCCTCACCGGCACCTACCGCTGCACCGGCGGCACCGGTCCGGTCTTCGTCAGCTCCACCCTGAGCCAGAGCGACGCCTCCGTCCGGTACGGCGTCGGCGGCACCCGCGCGGTCTGCGACGGACTGGAGCACCGCTGGGCCAACACCGGCACGCCCGACTCGGCCGCCCTCCGGCCCGGCGCGGCCCACGTCGAGGCGACCCTGATGGAGCTGCGCCCCATGGGCATCGTGCCGCTCCCGAGCTTCCACGCCCAGCAGACTCAGGACGTGACCCTGACGGCGTCCTGATCCCGCGCGGCGGCCCGCGGACCCACCGGGAAACACGGCCGGGACCGACTTCCGCACTACGTTCCCGTGCTGCTCCGGGAACGAGCGGAAGGCCGGCCCGGCCGCTGCCACGCGCTCCGGTTCAGATGCTCTTCCCGGGGCGCGGGCCCGGCCGTGCGGAGCGCGGATGGTTCTGCCGCTGCTGCGGAAGGGACACCGCGTCGGCGGCCGCCCTGCCCGACGGATCGTCACCCGGAGCGACCGCGTCGCGCTGCCGGTGCCGCGGCACCGCCCGCCGGGGCGGACGGGTGAGCGTGATCTGCCGGACGACCTGCTGGAAGCAGACCAGCGAGGCCAGGCCGGGCAGGGCCGCCGCCGCACCGTCGCTGACCGTCCGCGGCGCCTCCACGACGCACAGGAACATCGCGATGGCGGAGAACAGCAGGACGACGGCCCAGGAGTGCACCGCCCGGCGCTGGTGCAACGCCGCCCGCAGAACCGCCAGCGAGGCCACCAGCCAGGGCCCGTAGACCAGCAGCGGCCACCAGGACACGATGCTGCCCCGGGTCCGGGTCACGGCCGCCAGCCGCAGCGGTTCGTAGGCCACCATGCCGCCGAACAGGCTCACGGAGGCGGCGATGACCGCGGCGAGCGCGGCGACGAACAGGCTCGCCGCACGCAGCCGGCTCACCTTTCTCCCTCTGCGGACCCTGCGGTGACTCGTCGGTGACTCCCTCAACGGGGGCAGCTCCGCCGTGATCTCCTGGAGATTGCTCAGCGGTGTGCCCGGGGCGGGTGCGAGCGCCGAAGTGTCGGGGGCGGAAGGAACGCCGCTCTGCTGCGCCATCGCGTCCTGGAGCAGGAACGCCAGCTCCTCGGCCGGGTCCCAGCCGGGCTCCGGCGGCACCAGGGTCTCCTGGGAGGCCTGCTCGGGCGCCCGGTGCCGGCCCGTGCCCGAACCGGCGGCGTGGAACGAGCCTTCGCCGTACGGCATGCGGGGAGGGGTGTGCCAGGGGTGAGTGTGTTCTTCGTACACGAGGTGCCGGTCACTCCGCCCCGGTGCGCAGGCGCCGCAGGACCGGGGTGGTCGCACGGAGAGTGACGGGGCGCCGGCCTCTGGCCGGCGTTCCGCCGCCCGGTGACGGACAGTGAGCTCTGCCGGGCCTGCAGGTGTACGGGCCAAGCGCCGTCAGTTCCCCGTTTTCCTCGGTCATATCCGAAGTAACGTCTGCCTAGTCCGTCGGATGCGCGGCAGTCGGGTGAACGATTTCTGCGATCCTTACCCAATCCCGAATTCACACCGGTTCGGCCGGGGGGGGGCGGGACGCGCCGTGGTTCGTGCCTCGGTCCGGTCGTCGACGCCGTGCGCGCGCTCCTGCTCGACCGGCGGGCGGGGCGGCGCGGCCCGGACAGCGGCGCGCGGCCCGGGCGGTGCCGGATCAGGAGAGTTTGGCCCGTCCCATGCCGCGCAGGCCGGGGTCGTCCGCCAGGATCTGCTCGGCCGCCTGGTCCAGGGTGATCAGCACCCATTTCTCCAGGTCGATTCCCGACCGCTCCGCGGCCTTGTGCCACCACTGGAAGTGGTTGTCCGGTACCGCGAGGCGACGTGCCGTGGAGCGGACACCCATCTGCCGGCAGTCGCCGTCCCGCGTCTGCTGAATCGAGTTGCGTAACTGTTTCGTGGTCCAGCCCATCTTCTCGGCCCGGTCCAGCCAGTGCTCCTGCTCCTCCTGCGGCAGTGAAGCGACCTCGGCGTGGTGCTGAAACGTCAGCCGATGGCGCCGCCGGACGAGTTTGAAGCGCCGGGACACCCATGCGTAGTTGCGCAAGGTCTGATATTTCAGTCCGGCCGCGCGGATTCCCAACTGGTACCGGTCGGCGTAGTTGTCCTTTCCGTATACCAGCCAATCCCCTAGCCACCAGGCGGACGAGTCGACAATTCCCGCCAATTGGGATCCGGCCCGCTCCCAGGTCTCGAAACTCAGTCCCAGGGGAATCTGTAAACCGACGCGCATGGTGAGTACTTCACCGCTTACACGTGGTGATTCGCGGCTCAGACGCCTGTTTTCCCTGTGCGTGGGAGCCGTCGACCGGGTGTGTGGAACCGATCGGCTCGAAGGTGCCTCGCTCATGCTTTCCCCCATGTCACCTCAGCTGGAACCGAAGAATGAAGAAGTGGCGAGCTGTACCGGCCCAGGACTTGTCGGCCGATCCTCGCGCCACCCGTTGACGGACCGAGATCGACTGGCCGGATACAGTCAAACCCAGCGGCCATCGAAGTTGCAAGAGTGTCGAGTGGTTCCAACTCGCTTTGTTACGGCGGTTGTTCACGCGCCAAAGGGATTCGGGCGGTCATGGAACAGGTACGGGACCACAAGGTGATCGCCCGGTGTCGCGACGCATGCTCACCTCGTGGTCCCGTGCTCAGTCCTCCGACGCCGCCGCCGCACGGGCGGCCGAGGCCAGCCGGCGAATGGTGCGGTGCTGATAGAGCATCCGGATGGACGTCCTCGGCAGCGGGAGCCGGCTCGTTCCCGCGGCGATGCGGACCGCGAGCAGGGAGTTTCCGCCCAGGTCGAAGAAGTCGTCGTCCGGGCCCACCCGGACGCCCAGGACGGTGCTCCACACCTCCTGCAACTCCCGGACGAGGTCGTCGTCGGAGTCCTCGGCACCACCGCCGTCGTGTGCCGCGAGCGGCACGGCCGGAGCCGGGAGCCGCGCCACGTCGAGCTTGCCGTTCGTGGTCAGGGGAATGCCCGGAACGGCGGTCACGCTGGTCGGGACCATGTAGTCGGGCAGGATCCGGGCGGCTCGTCCGCGGACCTCGGCCACCGACGAACCGTCGAGCACGACATAGGCGTCGATGCCCACGGTGGCGGCGTCGCCGCCGCGGAGCACCACGGCCGCCGCGACCACCGCACGGTCCTCCAGCAGCACCGTCCGGATCTCGTCCAGCTCGATCCGGAAGCCCCGGACCTTCACCTGGCTGTCGATCCGGCCGAGGTGTTCGAGCCGGCCGTCCGGACGGAGCCGGCCCTCGTCCCCGCTGCGGTAGAGCCGCCCGCTGCCGAACGGGTTGTCGATGAACCGCTCCGCCTGGAGCTCCGGCCGGTTGAGGTAGCCGAGCGCCACCCCGACACCGCCGACGTGGATCTCGCCCCGTACCCCGGGCGGCAACAGCGCCCCGTCGGGGCCCAGGACGTAGACCTGCCAGCCGGGCAGCGCCCGCCCCACGGAGCGCGATCCGGCGAGCGCCGAGCCGCGCGTGACCGTCTCGGCCGTGACATGCACCGTGGTCTCGGTGATCCCGAACATGTTGACCACACGGCACCGGGTCTCCGGGTACCGGTCGAACCACGGCAGCAGCATCCGGGAGTCCAGCGGCTCCCCTCCGAAGACCACGAGCCGGACGGCGAGTGACCGCTCCCGCGCCCGGTCCACCGCGAGCAGTTGGGAGAAGGCCGACGGTGTCTGGTTGAGTACGGTCACCTTCTCGTCGGCCAGGAGATCGTGGAACTCCGCCGGTGAACGCGACGCCCAGAAGGGCACCACGACGAGCCGCCCCCCGGTGAGCAGGCAGCCCCAGATCTCCCACACCGAGAAGTCGAAGGCACTGGAGTGGAACAGGGTCCACACGTCGGCGCGATCGAGGCCCAGGTCGTCGCGGGTGGCCGTGAGCAGGGCGATCACATTGGTGTGCGGGACCACGACGCCCTTGGGGCGCCCGGTGGAACCGGACGTGTAGATGAGGTAGGCGGGATCGGTCGGGCCGGCGGGTGCGGCCGGCGGCGCGTGGTGCGCCGCGTCGGAGCCCTGCCCGGCCAGGTCGTCCGGGTGCACGAGCCGGAGCCCCGCCTTCCCGGGGAACTCCTCGTGCGTGGTGACGACGACGTCCAGTCCGGCGTCCGTGGTGACGTAGGAGAGCCGCTCGGCCGGGTAGGACGGGTCCATCGGGACGAAGGCACAGCCCGCTTTGAGTATCCCGAGCATGGTCGTCACCAGGGCCGTCGACCGTTCGAGACAGATCCCGACCCGGTCGCCCGCGCGCACACCGATCCGCCGCAGCCCGTCGGCCAGAGAAGTGGAGGCGGCGTCCAGCTCCCGGTAGGTGACCCGCTCCTGCTGGTAGCACAGCGCCACCGCGTCCGGCTGCTCGGCGGCCCGTGCCGCGAAGGCGTCCTCGATCCGCACCGCGCTGTCGACGGCGCTCCGAACGGCGAGGTCGCGCGGGGTGGGGGCATGGCCGCGTCCGGCTTCGCCGAACGGGTCGACGTCCTTGGCCAGGAGCCGGGGTGACTCGACGACCTGCTGGTGCGCCCGGGCGAGGTGGCGCACGAACTGGGCCGCCATCCGCGCGCTGACGCCCGCCCCGTGCTCGTAGACCAGCCGTGCCCGCCCGACCCCGACGGTGAGCGGGAAGGGGGGTGAGAGCCAGGGGCGGTAGGTGCCCGCCGCCGGCGGGTCGGCGGCCATCACGAGTCCCACCGAGACCGGCGCGTCCGCCGAGGCCGTCGGCGAGCGGAAGCGGTCCACCAACTCCTTGACGGTGACGGGCCCCTCGACCGGACGCGCCACCTGGACGGCCCCGGTGCCGAGCACGGCGGCCACGGCGTTGTCGTCCCGGTAGCGGGCCTGGACGAGGGCGAGTGCGGTCAGCCAGGTGGCCGGCTCGGCATCCGCGGCCCACGGGCCGAGTTCGAATTCACCGGTCCCCCCGGCCGTCCCGCCCAGACCCCAGTCCGGCTCGGTGGTGGTGGGGCGCACGGCCGGGCGGCGGCCGAAGTCCGGTTCCGGCCCGGCGCCTTCGGCGACGGCCGATGCGAGCAGGTCGAGATCACGCCGGCCGGCGACCGCCCGGTCCGCAGCGAGCACGAGGTCGCACCGGTCGTCCGAGACCAGGAGGGCCGCCCGCAGCCCCCGGGGCACCGGCAGGGCGAGCTCGGCGGCCAGCCTGCGGTGCCTCGCACCGGCCGGCACCCGATCGATCCACAGTGTCTCCGGCGCGTCGAGGCCGCCGTGCCGCCGGACGATCGCCGCGTACCTCTCGGCCAGCACCTGAGGGGCGGCGGTGCCGGTGAGGGGGAAGCTGCCGGCGTGGCTCCACGCCGGGTCGGCCGCGCTCATCGGGCCGTGAACCCGCCGTCGACGGACATCACGGAGCCAGTGATCTGGCGTGACTCGTCCGAGGCGAGGAAGACCGCCGCGGCAGCGACGTCCTCCGGTTCGATGAGCGCGTTCATCGGCTGCGCCTCGAGGAACGTGGGCTCGTGCTCGCCGACCGGGACGTCGAGCGCCTTGGCGATCTCGGAGAGCATCCGCCCCTCCACCCAAGCCGTGTCCCGCACCGATCCCGGACACACCGCGTTGACCCGGACGTGCATGGGGGCGTAGTCAAGCGCGGTGGCTCTGGTCAGGCCCACCAGGCCGTGCTTGGCCACCACGTACCCGGCGAAATGGCGGTACCCCACGAGCCCGGCCGTGGACGACACGTTGATGATGCTGCCCGAACGCCTGCTGGTCATCGCGGTCGCGACGGACCTCGTCATCCGCCAGGCACCGGAGAGGTCGATGTCCAACATCAACTGCCACTCGTCCTCCGTGATCTCGTGGGCCGGTTTTCCCGACGGTGCCGCTATGCCGGCGTTGTTCACCAGGATGTCGATCCCGCCGAACCGCTCCATCGCCAGTTCGGCCACCGCGGTCACGTCGGCGGGCTCGCGGATGTCGGCGTGGGCGGTCAGCACGATCGCGCCGTCCTTGTGGCACAGGTCGGCGGTGTACGCGAGCTGGCTGGCCGAGCCGAGCGAGTAGGGGACCCCCGGCAGGTCGGCGGCGAGATCGACCAGCACCAGGCCGGCACCCTCCCGCGCGAACGCGACGGCGCAGGCCCGGCCTATGCCCCGGGCCGCACCGGTGATGATGGCGGTTTTGCCGCTAAGCCGCACGTTCGACTCCTGTGATCGCTCGGGTGGGAAGGACTCGGCCACGTCCGACCGGTACGAGCGGACGTGGCCGTCGTACACATCAGCTGATCTTGCGCCGGTAGATGGCCATCGCCAGGACGTAGGTGAGCACGAGGATGCCCACACACCAGGCGAGAGCGATCCAGATGTCGGAGTCCACCGGCCGCTGGGCGAAGAGGTCCTGGATCGTGTTGACGATCGAGGTGACGGGCTGGTGCTCGGCGAAGGCGCGCACGCCGCTCGGCATGGTGCTGGTGGGCACGAAGGCCGAGCTGATGAACGGCAGGAAGATCAGGGGGAAGGAGAAGCCGGCGGAACCCTCCACCGACTTCGCCGTCAGACCGGCGATGACGGCGAGCCAGGTCAGGGCCAGGGTGAACAGGCCGAGGATGCCGATGACGGCGAGCCAGGCCGGCACCCCCGCCGAGGTACGGAACCCGACCAGCAGGCCCACCAGCACGATGATCAGCACCGAGAGCCCGTTGGCGACGAGTGAGGTCAGAACATGGGCCCACAGCACGGCCGAACGCGCGATGGGCATGGAGTGGAACCGTTCGAAGATTCCGCTCTTCATGTCCGTGAAGAGCCGGGCGGCGGTGTAGGCGACACCGGTCGCGATCGCGATGAGGAGCACGCCGGGCAGCATGTAGTTGACGTAGTTGTCGGAGCCGGTCTCGATGGCCCCGCCCAGCACGTAGACCATGAGCAGCATGATGGCGACCGGAGTGATGGCGGTCGTCACGATCGTGTCCGCGCTGCGGACGATGTGCCGCATGGAGCGGCCGAGCAGGACGCGGGCGTCTCCCAGGAAACGTGTGCTCACGGTCGGGCTCCGCTCGTCGTCTCGTCGCTGGTGTCTTCTCCCACGAGCGCGAGGAAGATCTCTTCGAGGCTCGGCTGCTTCTTGACGTACTCGACGGTCGCGGGCGGGAGCAGCTCCTTCAGCTCGGCGAGGGTGCCGTTCGCGATGATGCGTCCCTGGTGGAGAATGGCGATGCGGTCGGCGAGGTACTCGGCCTCCTCGAGGTACTGCGTGGTGAGCAGCACGGTGGTCCCGGCGTCGGTCAGTTCCGAGACGACCTTCCACACGTCCAGCCGTGCCTTCGGGTCGAGACCGGTGGTCGGCTCGTCGAGGAAGATCACCTTCGGCTGCCCGATCAGGCTCATGGCGATGTCCAGGCGGCGCCGCATGCCTCCCGAGTACGTCGCCACCCGTCGCGATCCCGCGTCGGTCAGGTTGAAGCGTTCGAGGAGTTCGTCCGCCACCTGGCCGGGCTGCCGGATGTGCCGCAGGCCGGCGACCAGGATCAGGTTCTCCCGGCCGGACAGGATCTCGTCGACCGCGGCGAACTGCCCGGTGAGGCTGATGGATTCCCGGACCCGCAGGGGGTCGGTCCGCACGTCGAACCCGTTCACGACCGCCGTGCCGGCGTCGGCCTTCAGCAGGGTGGACAGGATCTTGATGAGGGTGGTCTTGCCCGCTCCGTTCGAGCCGAGGAGGGCGAACACACTGCCCGGACGGACCTCGAAGTCGACGCCGCGCAGGACGTGCAGTTGCTTGTAGGACTTCTCTATGTTGTGCACGCGAATCGCCGGCTGCCGAGCAGCGGATTCCGGCACCGCTGTTGCTGATTCCTTCATGGGCCCACCGTCGCCGTCGGGTCTGTCACGTCGCTGTCACCCCTCTGTCACCACCGCCGGGCGGCGACCGGGGCCGCCGGGCCCACCCGATCGCCGCGCGGAGCGGGTGGGCCGAGCGGTGCTCGCCCGTCTCAGCCGACCGGGCGCTCGGCGGCCAGGGGCCGGTCCGACGCCGGTGCCGCCGCGGAGGAATCCAGGAGCGGGGTGATCCGGTCCGCGCCGATCCGCTCGCGCAACGCGGAGTCGGTGACGCCGAGTCCGCTCTTCGGGGCCATGCAGAGGACACCGACCTTGCCCGTGTGCTGGTTCTGCTGCACCAGCCGGACGGCCTCGCCGACCTCCTGAAGGGGATACGCGGTGGACAGCGCCGGCATCAGCATGCCGAGCTGCACCAGTCGGTTGCACTCCGTCTGCTCCTGGAGGCTGGCGCCGTGGCTGCCGATGATCCGCTTGAGGTTCATCCACAGGTAGCGGTTGTCGTAGGAGTGCTGGTACCCGCTGCTGGAACCGCAGGTGACGACGGAGCCGCCCCGGCGCACCGCGAACACCGAGATCCCGAAGGTGGCCGCGCCGACGTAGTCGAACGCCACGTGAGGGTCCTCGCCCACCTCGGCCCTGATCCGCCGGCCGAGCCGCTTGCCCATCTCGACGGTCTGCTCGGGAGTCCGGGGAGGCACGTCCAGGCCGATCTCGGTGCGGTTGATGACCACGTCGCAACCCAGCTTGCGCACCAGAGCCGCCTTCTCGTCGGAGCCGACCACGCCGACCGGCACGCCGCCGCCGTTCTTCACCAGTTGCACCGCGTAGGAGCCGAGACCTCCGCTCGCGCCCCAGATCAGCACGATGTCGCCCTGCTTGAAGGGGGCGCCCCGGCCGCTGACCAGCATCCGGTACGCGGTGCCGCCGCACAGCGGCACGGACGCGGCCTCCTCCCACGTCAGGTGTGTGGGCTTGGGGATGAGCTGGTTGACGCGCACCACCGCGTAGTGGGCCAGGCCGCCGAAGTTGGTCTCGTAACCCCAGGCGCGGGTCTCGCCGCTGAGCATCGAGTCGGCGTGCGTCGCCGCGTCCTGGTCGTCCGCGTACGCCGTCCCGACGACCACGTGATCGCCGATCGACACGTGCCGCACGCCCGAGCCGACGCGCACCACCACGCCCGCGGCGTCGGAGCCGAGCACGTGGTAGGGCTGGTCGTGCCGGGTGGCGAAGCCGCCCTGACGGGCGTAGCGGCGCAGGAAGCCGAAGGTGGGCAGCGGTTCGAACATGGCCGACCAGACCGTGTTGTAGTTGATGGAGCTGGCCATGACCGCCACCAGGGCCTCGTCCGGCGCCAGTTCCGGCATCGGCACCCGGCCGACGCGCAGCGAGCGGCGCACGTCCTTGTCCTCGACGCCGGCGAACATGCCCACGTCCTCTTGGTGCAGGTACGAGGCCAGGTATTCGCCCGGCAGCTCCTCCTGGGCCAGTTTTTCGGGCGAGGCGCCCGCGAGCACGGCTTCGGCCAGTCCGTCCATGAAGAATTCCTTTGCCCTCGTCGCGCCGCAAGCGCTATCACCGCTGTACGGCTGTCTCCGGATATTGCGAATCGTCCGACGCCGCCACAACCAGTGTTCAGGCCCTGGTGGGTCATCCGCCCAGACCGCCGGACGTGCTTCATGATCGCCATGTTCGAAGTCCGGCCCAGGCCGGATACGGTCGAACCCGACTCGGGTCGAGAGTGCGGCCATGATTACACAGGACCCCAGTGCAAGAAATGTCCTCCGCTGGCGAAGTGACCGCTGATCCTGCTGCCCTTGCGGTGTCAACGAGCCCAATTCTATGGTTGCTTCGCCTCTCCAGGGGGCGCTGTGGATCTCACCGGTGTCCTGTCGACAGGACACCGCCGGTCGGACATTGCTCCGGGCCCGCGCCGTTTTCCGACCTGCCCAGGAGCATTGATTCCGGAGCAGGCCCGGCCCTGGAGCATCGATCCCGCTTTTCGTTACGGTGAAGGACGGTGGCAGTTGAGCACGAACCCATTCGATGACGAGGAAGGCCGCTTCTACGTCGTTGTCAACGACGAGGAACAGCATTCCCTCTGGCCGGTATTCGCCGACGTTCCCGAAGGCTGGCGGGTGGTATTCGGCGAGGCGGGCAGAGCCGAATGCCTGGAGTATGTCGAGCAGAATTGGACCGATATGCGTCCGGCGAGCCTGCGGAGGGCCATGGCGGCGGCCGACTGAGCATCCCGCCGGTTCCGGGAGGGCGGACCGCGGGGGAAGGTCCTTGATCGGGAGATTAGGCTGTGGAGGGCGTCGTTGAGAACCGCGAGCCGATACCAGATGGAGCCGGTGGGCGTGGGCAGCAGACCTGCCCAGGAGAACACGGTGCTGCCCTTTCTGGGCAGACAAGCGACGGTGCGCAAGGCCGGGATGGTCTTCTCCCGGGACATCTCGGAGCAGGCCTGGGAGCGGATCGGCAGTGGTCTGCGCGAGCTGACCAATTCGTCGGCATGGTGGCTCGCCGACTGGTTGATCTTCGGAGAGGCCGCCTACAGCTGCCGGCGGTACCGGGAGGCGATCGACCGGACCGGGCTCGACTACCAGACCCTGCGCAACTACGCGTGGGTGGCGCGGCGCTTCGAGTACCACCGCCGCCGGGCCGACCTCAGCTTCGCGCACCACGCCGAGGTGGCCCGGCTGTCGCCGCCGGAGCAGGACTACTGGCTGCGCAAGGCACAGCAGCACAAATGGTCGCGCAACGAACTCCGCAGGGCGGTCCGCGCGAGCCTGGCCGAACAGCTCGAAACGCCCGACGCCGCGACGGCCCGTTCCGGTGAGCGGCGGGCGGGCCACACGCCCGAGCAGGCGGGCGCCGACGCACGTCGGGAAGAGGTCGCCACGCTCACCATCGAGCTGTCCACCGGCCAGCTCGACAAGTACTCGAAGGTCGCCGCCGCGCACGGCCTCCCGCTGGAGAAGTGGGTCACCCAGATCCTCGACTCGGCCGACCGGCGCGTTTCCTGAGGCTCCTGCCGCCCACGCCCACGCCACCGGCCGGCACGGTGCCGCGATCCACGCACTCACCACGACCCTCCGGCTTCGGCCGGGCCCGAGCCAGCAGGTAACCGCGCAGGAGGAACGCCATGTACGACGCGATTGTCATCGGTGCCCGTTGTGCGGGTTCACCGACGGCCATGTTGCTGGCCCGGCAGGGATATCGCGTCCTGCTCCTGGAGAAGGCGCGATTCCCACGGGACAAGCTCTCCTCGCACTACATCCACCAGCCGGGTGTGGCACTGCTCGGCCGGTGGGGAGTCCTCGGCGACCTCGTCGAAGCGGGGTGCCCCGGGATCAACCGGGAGAGCTACCGGGGCCCCGACGTCCGGCTGGACGGCTTCTCCCTGGCGGTCGACGGCTACCGGACGACCTATGCGCCGCGGCGGTTCGTGCTCGACCCGATCCTCGCGCGCGCCGCCGTGGCGGCCGGCGTGGAGTTCCGGGAGTCCTGCACCGTCACCGGCCTGGTCTTCGAGAACGACCGGGTCGTCGGGGTGCGGTACCGGACGCCCGCCGGCGCCGAGACGACGGACCGGGCGCGGCTGGTCGTCGGCGCGGACGGCATGCGCTCCCTGGTGGCCCGCGAGGCCGGTGCGCGCAACGTCATCGAGGACCCGCGGATGACGTGCACCTACTACAGCTACTGGTCCGGGGTCCCCGCGCACTTCGAGCTGTTCGACCGCCCGGGTCGCTGGGTCGCCGCCGTTCCCACCAACGACGACCTGACGCTGATCATGACCTACTTCCCGCAGCGCGAGTACGCGGGCGTCCGCACCGCGGTGGAACCCGCGTACCTGGAGGCCGTCCGCACCACGGCGCCCGAGCTGTACGAACGCATGTCGGCGGGCACGCGCGAGGAGCAGCTGTACGGCACGGGGCACCAGGAGAACTTCTTCCGCCAGGCCCACGGGCCCGGCTGGGTACTGGTCGGTGACGCGGTGCACCACAAGGACTCCATCACGGCGCGCGGCATCACCGACGCCTTCGAGCAGGCGCAGTCGCTCGTCGAGCACATCGGGGACGGCCTGCACGACGAGGCCGCGCTCGGGGTGGCGCTGAAGCGCTACGAGAGCGGGCTGAACGCCCATTTCCTCAACCTCTACAAGGGCGTGCTCAACATGGCCGAGCTGAAACCCGAGGGGCGCACGGAGATGCTGCGGCACCTGGCCGGCCACCAGGACCTGATCGACCGGTACTTCTCCACGGTGTCCGGTGCGTGCTCCTTCGACGACTTCTACAACGAAGACCTTCTGGCCGTACTCGACCAGGTCTGAGTACCGCCGCATTCCTGATGGTTCTGCCGATTTGGAGACAGCATGATCCCGTTGTCGTTCGCGCAGCGTCGGCTCTGGTTCGTGGACCGGTTCGAGGGCCCGTCACCGACCTACAACGGCGCGCTCGGTCTGCGGCTGACCGGTGAGCTGAGCGTGAGCGCGCTGGAGTCGGCGCTGTGCGACGTCGTCGACCGGCACGAGGTCCTCCGCACGGTGATCATCGAGGACGGCGACGGCGTCCCGTACCAGCAGGTGCGGTCGTCCGCCGACGAACCGTTCAGGCTCTCGGTCGTCCATACCTCGCCGCAGCGGCGGGCGGCGGAGATCGACAGGGCCGCCACCGAGGTCTTCGACCTGGCCACCGACGCGCCGATCCGCGCGACGCTGGTCGGGTCCGGGCCCGGCGAGCACACCCTGGTGCTGGTCGTGCACCACATCGCCCTGGACGGCGAGTCCTTCGGGCCGCTCCTGCGCGACCTCACCACGGCCTACGCGGCGCGCCGGGAGGGCAGGGCACCGCAGTGGGAGCCGCTGCCGGTGCAGTACGCGGACTACACCCTCTGGCAGCGGGACGTCCTCGGCGACGACTCCGACCCGGACAGCCTGGCGGCCAGGCAGCTCGCGTACTGGCGCGAGGCGCTGGCGGACACGGTGCAGCCGCTGGCCCTGCCGACGGACCGCCCGCGGCCGAGGGCGATGAGCCCACGCGGCGGACTGGTCGAGTTCTCCGTCGGCCGCGACCTGCTCGCCGCCGTGGAGAAGCTGGCCGCGGAGCACGACACCACGGTGTCGATGGCGATGCACGCGGCGCTGGCGGTGCTCCTGCACCACCTCGGGTGCGGCGACGACGTGCCGATCGGCGCACCCATCGCGGGCCGCACCGACGAGGGACTGCGCGACCTCGTCGGCTTCTTCGTCAACACCTGGGTGCTGCGCGTCGACCTGTCCGGCAACCCCACCTACGCCGAGCTGCTCCGGCGGGTACGGGAACGGGCCCTGGGCGCGTACGACAACCAGGACATCCCCTTCGAGCGGCTGGTCGAACTGCTCAACCCGGACCGGTCCACCGCCTACCACCCGTTCTTCCAGGTCATGTTCGCCTGGCAGGAGGCCCCGGGCCGGCTGGACTTCGCCGGGGTCGACGTCGAGTACCTGACGCTGGAGACCGGGACGGCCAAGTTCGACCTGTTCTTCAACATGGTCCCGGACGGGACCGGCGGTGCGGGCTGCCGGGTGGAGTACAGCACCGACCTGTTCGACCGGGAGACGGTCGAGGGCATCGCGAGCCGGTTCGTCCGGGTGCTGGCCCAGCTCGTGTCCGGCCCGGGCCGCCGCATCGGCCGCGTCGACGTCCTCGACGCGGCCGAACGGGCGCGTCTGCTTGCCCCGTTGGACCTCACCGCCACAGCGGCGTCCGAGCGGACCGTCCCGGAGATGTTCGAGAACCAGGCGGCCAGGACCCCGGACGCGCCGGCGGTCGTGTGCGAGGACCGGACCCTGACCTACCGGGAACTCGCCGCCCGGGCCGACGGCATCGCCCGGGAACTGGTCCGGCGCGGCGCGGGACCGGAGGACCTGGTGGCGCTGGCGCTGCCGCGCACCGAGGACCTGGTCGCCGCACTGCTCGGGATCCTGAAGTCGGGCGCCGCCTATCTGCCGCTGGACCCGAAGTACCTCGGTGCCCGGGCGGAACGGGTGCTGTCGCAGGCGACCGTGCGGTTCGCGGTCACCGACGGCGCGACACGGCAGGTCCTGGCGGGGCGCGACGGGATCGCGGTCGTCGACCTCGACGACCGAGCCGGCTGGGACCCGCCCGGCGGGGCTCCGGACGCCACGGACCCGGTCCCCCGGCCGGCCCCGGACAACCTGGCGTACGTGATGTACACCTCCGGTTCCACCGGCGCGCCCAAGGGCGCGGCGATCACCCACCGCAACGTCGTCGACGGGGTGCTCGAACTGGTGCGCGGCATCGGCGCTCCGCCCGGCTGGAAGATGCTGGCCGGCACCTCGGTCAACTTCGACGTCTCGGTCTTCGAGCTGCTGTCCACCCTGTTCACCGGCGGCACCGTCGACCTGGTGCCCAACGCGCTGGCGCTCGCCGAGCGCGGCGCCTGGGACGGCCACGTGATCAGCGGCGTCCCGTCGGTGCTCGGCGAACTCGTCGACCACCTGGGCACGTCGCCCCATGTGCACACGGTGGTCTTCGCCGGTGACGTGCTGTCGGCCGGGCAGGTGCGGCAGATGCGGCAGGCCCTGCCCGCGGCGCGGATCGTCAACTCCTACGGACAGAGCGAGAGCTTCTACGCCACCATGTTCTCCCTGCCGACGGCCGAGGGGTGGGCCGAGGGCGACGTCGCGCCGATCGGCACCCCCCTGGGGAACATGCGCGCCTACGTGCTGGGCCCCGAGCTGGCCCCGGTGCCGCAGGGCGTGGTGGGCGAGCTGTACGTGGTGGGCACCTGCCTGGGCCGGGGATACCACGACCGGGCGGCCCTGACCGCCCAGCGGTACGTCGCGAGCCCGTTCGGTCCGCCCGGCGAGCGGATGTACCGCACCGGCGACCTGGCCCGGTGGAACAAGCAGGGCCGGCTGGAGTGCGTCGGCCGGGCCGACGCGCAGACCAAGATCCGCGGGTTCCGCATCGAACCGGCCGAGGTCGAGGCGGTGTGCGAGCTGCATCCCGGGATCACCCAGGCCGTGGTGGTCGCCCGGCAGGAGCCGAACGGAGTGCGGCGGCTCGTCGCGTACGTGGTGCAGATCGGCGAGGGGGCCGTCGGCGACGACGGCGCCGGCGGCATCGGCGCCGTGGACCTGCAGTTCGGTGTGTCGGCCGCCGAGCTGCGTACGTTCGTCGCGGCGCGACTGCCCGACTACATGGTGCCGTCCGCGTTCGTCGTGCTCGGCCGGCTGCCGCTGGGACCGACCGGCAAGGTGGACCGCTCCGCGCTGCCGGAGCCGGAGTTCGCGGGCGAGGCCTACCGGGCGCCGCGCACGGAGAACGAGACGATCATCGCGACGGCCTACGCCGACGTCCTGGGGGTGGAACGGGTCGGCGTCGACGACGACTTCTTCGCGGTGGGCGGGGACAGCCTCCGGTCGATTCAGGTGGTGGCCCGGGCGCGGGCCCGTGGTCTGGCCGTCACCACACGGGAGATATTCGAGCACCGCACGGCGGCCCGGCTGGCCGAAGTGGCCGCGGCCCGCGGTGACGGGCGGCCCGCGCTCGTGGAGGACGAGGCCGGCGGCCTCGGCCCGATGCCGCTTCCGCCGGTGGCACGACAGGTGTTCGAGCGCGGCGGTGTGACCGGCCGCTACGCCATGTCGATGGTGCTGGAGCTGCCCTCCGGCATCCACGGCGGCACACTGGCCGCCACCCTGGACGCGGTGCTCGACCGGCACGACCTCCTGCGGGCGCGGCTGGCCGGCGGCGACGAGCCGTCCCTCGTGGTGCCCGCGCCGGGCAGCGTCCGCGCCGGGGAACTGATCCGTCGGGTGCCCTGCGACGGGCGGTGGGAGGACCCGGCCACCCTGGCCGCGGCGAGGGCGGCGCTCCACGAGGCGACCGGACGGCTCGACCCGGAAGCCGGGATCATGGCCGCCTTCGTCTGGTTCGCGCCGAAGGCGGGTGCCGGACGCCTGCTCGTGGTGCTGCACCACCTGGTCGTGGACGGCGTCTCCTGGCGCATCCTCATGTCCGACCTCGCCGAGGCATGGCAGCAGGTCGCCTCCGGCCGGACGCCGGAACTGCCCGCCGTGGGCACCTCGGCCCGCCGATGGGCGTCGGCGCTGCGCAGCAGAGCGCTCACCCCCGAGGCGGCGGCGGAGCTGCCGTACTGGCACGGCGTGCTGGCCGAGCCGGAACCCGCGCTGGGCGCCCGGGCGTTCGACCCGGAGGTGGACCTGATGTCCACGGTCGACGGCATCCCGGTGGAACTGCCCGCCGAGGTCACCGAAGCGGTGCTGACCAAACTCCCCGCCGCCTTCCACGGCACCGCGACCGACGTGCTGCTCGCGGCTCTCGCCGTGGCCCTGGAACGCTGGCACGGCCGGGACCGCCCGACCCTGGTCCGGCTGGAGGGCCACGGACGTGAGGAGGACGTCGTCCCCGGGGCGGACCTCTCACGGACCGTCGGGTGGTTCACCAGCATGTACCCGGCCCGCGTCGACGTGCGCGGGGTGGACCTGACCGACGCGTTCGCCGGCGGCCCCTCGGCCGGCAAGGCGATCAAGCTCGTCAAGGAGCAACTGCGCGCGATCCCCGACAAGGGCATGGGGTTCGGGCTGCTGCGTCACCTGAACCCCGAGACGGCGGCCACGCTCGCGGAGCACCGGCCGCCACAGCTCGGCTTCAACTACCTCGGCCGGATCTCGGACACCGACGTGCCGGAACACCTGCGTGCCGCGGGCTGGGGCCCCTCGCCGTCATGGTCGGCGGCGCTGGTTCCGCAACCGGACCCGGACCTGCCCGCGCTGTCCGCGCTCGAAGTCAACGCCGTCGCCACGGACGGCCCCGACGGCACCCGGCTCCGGGCGGTCCTCGCCTTCCCCACCGGAGTGCTGACCCGCGAGCGGACCGCGGAACTGGCCGAGCTGTGGGTCCGGGCGCTGTCCGGGATGGCGGTCTACGCCGCTCGCCCGGACGTCGGCGGGCTGACCCCGTCGGACACCCCGCTGGTCACGGTGGGGCAGGACGAGATCGAGAGCTGGGAAACCCGGTACGGAAAGCTGACCGAGATCTGGCCGGTCACCCCGGCACAGGCCGGGATCCAGTTCCAGGCGGCGGTTGCCGAGGGCAGCTTCGACGTCTACCACATGCAGTTCGTCATGCAACTGTCCGGGCCAGTGGAACCGGCGCGGATGCGCAGGGCGGGGCAGGCACTGCTCGACCGGTACCCGAACCTGCGCTCCGCGTTCGTCACCGCCGCGAGCGGGGATCCCGTCCAGGTCGTCGCCGACCACGTCGACCTGCCGTGGCGGCACATCGACGCGTCCGGTCACGGCGGGGCCGAACGGGAGGAACTGCTGCGGCGGCTGCTCGCCGAGGACCGCACCGACCAGTTCGACCCCGCCCGGCCGCCGCTGATGCGCCTGGCACTGATCACCCAGGGTCCGGAGCGTTCCACCCTCGTCGTCACGGCGCACCACACGCTGTTCGACGGCTGGTCGTCTCCGCTGGTCATCGCGGAACTGAGCCGGCTGTACACCGGGTCGAGCGGTCTGCGCCCCGTCCCCAGCTACGCGGGCTACCTGAGCTGGCTGCGCGCACAGGACCGGGAGGCGACGGCCGCCCGGTGGACGGCGGAGCTGGCCGGCTTCGACGAACCGACCCTGGTCGCCCCGACGACACCGGCCGAGGGCGCGCCGACCGGCCTCGGCCGGGTCCCGGTACCGCTCTCCATCGACAAGGGACGCGGGCTCGCCGCGCGCGCCGCGGAGCTGGGCGTCACCCTGAACACGCTGCTGCAGGGCGCGTGGGCGCTGGTCCTGTCGACGCTGACCGGGCAGCAGGACGTGGTGTTCGGCGCGGCCGTCAACGGCCGTCCCGCGGACGTGCCGGGCTCGGACGAGATGATCGGCCTGTTCATCAACAGCCTGCCGATCAGGGTCTCCTGCCGGCCGGAGCAGAGCGTCGGCGACATGATCACCGAGTTGCAGGCCCGGCAGACCGCGCTGCTCGACCACCACTACTACGGGCTGGCCGACATCCAGCGCGACACCCAGATGCCCGCCCTGTTCGACACGATCATCGCGTTCGAGAACTACCCGATCGACCACGCGGGCATCACGGAGGCCAACTCCGCGGCGGGCTTCACCATCGACAGCATCCAGCCCTTCGCGGGCTCGCACTACCCCCTCAGCCTCAACGCCGCCGACCCCTACCTGCGCCTGTCCATCGACCATCAGAAGAACTTCTACGACCGGGAGGCGGCCGAGGCCGTCGCCGCCCGGCTGAGCCGCGTGCTCGAGCAGTTGCTCGCCGACCCGACGACGCCCGTCGGCGCCATCGACGTCCTCGCCGACCACGAGCGCGCGTGGCTGACGCGGCAGGGCGAGGGCAGGGTCACGACGGCCGCCGACGACACCTCGCCGGCCACCCTGCCCGACGCGTTCGCGGCCCAGGCCGGGCGGACCCCCGACCGCCCGGCGGTGGTCGGGGAGACCGAGACGCTGACCTACCGGGAGCTGGACCGGCGGGCCAATCGCCTGGCGCACTGGCTGATCGAACACGGCGCGGGGCCCGAGGCGGTGGTCGCGGTCCGGGTCCCCCGCTCCGTCGACCTCGTGGTGGCACTTCACGCGGTGGTCAAGGCGGGCGCGGCGTACCTGCCGGTCGGCACCGACCTGCCCGAGGACCGGGTGCGGCACATGTACGAAGCGGCGCCACCCCTGCTGGTGATCGACCGGACACTCCCGGACGTGTCCGGCTACCCGGAGGCGGAGCCGCCGCGCGCGCTGTCGCCGGACAACGCCGCCTACCTGATCCACACCTCGGGATCGACCGGCGGCCCCAAGGGCGTGCGGACGTCACACCGGTCGATCATGAACCGGTTGCGCTGGATGCAGGACGAGTACGGACTCACCGGCGACGACCGGGTGCTGCAGAAGACACCGGCGTCCTTCGACGTGTCGGTCTGGGAGTTCTTCTGGCCGTTGCAGCAGGGAGCGGCGCTGGTGGTCGCCGCCCCCGACGGACACAGGGACCCGGCCTACCTGGCCCGGCTCATCCGCGAACAGCACGTCACCACCTGCCACTTCGTACCGTCGATGCTGCAGGCGTTCCTGGCCGCGCCCGAGGCCGCACGGTGCGCCGGCGAGCTGCGCCGGGTGTTCGCCAGCGGTGAGGCCCTGCCGCGGGAGACCGCGAACGCCTTCGCCCGCACGCTGCCGGGCGTCGAGCTGCACAACCTGTACGGGCCGACGGAGGCGGCCGTGGACGTCACCCACCACGCCTGCGTCCCGGACGCCCCCGGTCCGGTGCCGATCGGGGAGCCGATCCACAACACCCGGGTGTACGTGCTCGACCCGGCCCTGCGCCTGGTCCCGCCCGGCGTCGCGGGCGAGCTGTACCTCGCGGGCACCGGCCTCGCCCGGGACTACGCCAGCCGGACCGCGCTGACCGCGAGCCGGTTCGTGGCGTGTCCGCACGGTGCGCCGGGGGCACGGATGTATCGCACGGGTGACCTCGTGCGGTGGAACCGGGACGGCGGGCTCGAATACCTCGGCCGCAACGACCACCAGGTGAAGATCCGCGGCTTCCGCATCGAGCTGGGCGAGATCGAGAACGCCCTGTCCCGCCATCCCGCCGTCTCCCAGGCCGTGGTGGCCGCCCGCCAGGACACCACCGGTGACCAGCGGCTGGTCGGCTACGTGGTGGTTGACCCCGAGGCGGCGCCCGCGGTGGTGCGGCTGCGCGAGCTGGCCGCCACCGGACGGCTGGCCGGGGTCGAACTGCACGAGCTGCCGAACGGAATGACGGTGGGGGGCCGCAACAAGTCGAACATCTCCTACCTGTACGACGAGATCTTCGAGCACCGCGAGTACGCGCGCGGCGGCGTGCGGGTCGACGACGGCGCGTGCATCGTCGACGTCGGCGGGCACGTGGGGATGTTCGGTCTGTGGGCCGGATCGGTGGCGCGTGACGTGAAGCTGTACGCGTGCGAGCCGATCCCGGAGACGGCCGACTTCTACCGCCTCAACGCCGACCTGCACGGCCTCGCGGCCGTCGTGACGACGTGCGGGATCTCGGACGCCCCGGGCCGCGCCCGGTTCACGTACTACCCGGAGATGTCCCTGATGTCCGGGCGCTACGCGGACGAGGCGGCGGAGCGGGAGACGCTGCGCCGGGTACTCGCCAACGACGGCACCACACCGGTCGTCGAGGACGACCAGCTCACCGACATGCTGTCCGACCGGCTGGCGAGCACCCAGGTCGACGTGGAGCTGCGCACCGTGTCGCAGGTGATCCGGGACAACGGCCTCACCCGCGTGGACCTGCTGAAGGTCGACGCGGAGAAGAGTGAACTGGCGGTCCTGCAGGGCATCGAGCCCGGGCACTGGCCGATCATCCGTCAGGTCGTGGCGGAGGTGCACGACGTCGACGACCGGGTCGCGGTCATCGGGCGGATGCTGGAGTCCAGGGGCTTCAGGGTCGTCGTGGAGACCCCGGAGGGACTCGAGGGCACCGGGATGAGCCAGGTGTACGCCACCCGGCCGGAGGACGCCGAGCGGTCGGCCGGAGCGCCGCCGTCCCGGTCCGGCGCCCGGTGGCACAGCCCGGACCAGCTCGTCCGCGACCTGCGCACGGACCTGGAACAGCGGCTGCCCGAGTACATGGTCCCCGGGCACCTGGTGATCCTCGACGAGCTTCCGCTGACCCCGAGCGGCAAGGCCGACCGCAAGGCGCTGCCTGCGCCCGACCAGGCCGGGGCGGCGACCGGGCGGAGGCCGCGCAACCACAACGAGGAAGTCCTGTGCGGGCTGTTCGCCGAGCTGCTCGGAGTCGAGGAGATCGGCACCGACGCCGACTTCTTCGAATGCGGCGGGCACTCACTGCTGGCCACCCGGCTGATCGGCCGTATCCGCCGGGAGTTCAACGTCGACCTCAAGGTCACGACGGTGTTCCGCTGCCCGACCGTGGCCGAGCTGGCGGTCCTGATCGATGAGTCGGCCACCTCGAAGCGCCCTCAGCTACGACCGACGAACGCGTAGGAGCGTCGATGATCCCGTTGTCCTTCGCCCAGCGCCGGCTGTGGTTCCTCAACCACCTGGAGGGCTCTTCCGCGACCTACAACGTTCCGTTCGTGCTGCGGCTGGAGGGGCCCCTGGACACCGCGGCCCTCGACGCGGCGGTGAGCGACGTCGTCACCCGGCACGAGAGTCTGCGCACCCTGATCGTGGAGGACTCGGGCGGCACACCCGCGCAGCGGGTCCTCGGCCCGCAGGAGGCGACCGTCCCCTTCCGGGTGGTCGACGTCGCCGCGTCCGCGGTGGACGCCGCGATGCACGAGGCCGCGTGCGAGGGATTCGACCTGAGCGCGGAACTTCCGCTGCGGACGACGGTCTTCCGCACCGCCCCGCAGGAGCACGTGCTGATGTTCGTGTTCCACCACATCGCCGCCGACGGATCGTCCATAGCGCCGTTCCTCGACAACCTGGCGTCCGCCTACGCGGCCCGCCGCGAGGGGGGCGCGCCGGTGTGGGAACCGCTGCCCGTGCAGTACAAGGACTACACGCTGTGGCAGCGGCAACTGCTCGGCGACGAAAACGATCCGGAGAGCGTCGCCGCACCGCAGCTCGCCTACTGGCGGCAGGAGCTGGCCGGGGTGCCTCAGCCGATCGCCCTGCCGCTGGACCGGCCCCGGCCGACGCACGCCGACCACCGCGGCGGCCACGTGTCCTTCGAGCTGGCACCGGAACTGCTCGCCCGACTGGGCAAGGTGGCCGCCGACCGGGGCGCCACGGCACCGATGATCGCCCAGGCCGCGCTGGCGGTGCTGTTGCAGAAGCTGGGCGGCGGCGACGACGTGACGATCGGCAGCCCGATCGAGGGGCGGACCGACGAGGCACTCGCCGATCTGATCGGGTTCTTCGTCAACACCTGGGTGCTGCGCGCGGACCTGTCGGGAACCCCGTCGTTCGGCCGCCTGCTGGACCAGGTGCGCGACAAGTCCCTCGCCGCGTACGACAACCAGGACATCCCCTTCGAACGGCTCGTGGAGCTGCTGGAGGTGGAGCGCTCGACCTCGTACCCGCCGCTGTTCCAGGTGATGCTGGCCTGGCAGTTCGTGTGGTCGCGGTTCGAGCTGCCGGGGCTGCGGGTGACTCCCGTCCCGGTCGGCACCGACACCGCGAAGCTCGACCTCTACTTCAACATCATCCCGGACGCGTCCGGGCGCGCGCACGGACGGCTCGAGTACGCGACGGAACTGTTCGACCACGCCACGGCGGTCGGGATCGTCGAGCGGTTCGTGCGCATCCTGAAGCAGGTCGCCCGGGACCCGGAGGTCTCCGTGGCGGACCTCGACGTGCTCGGTCCGCGGGAGCGGGAGCGGCTGCTGGCGGAGGTGAACGACACCGCGGAGCCGACGCTGGAGGGCGGGCTGGTCGCGGCGGTGGCGCGATCTCGTGGTGGCGCTGTGGGCGGTGCTGAAGTCGGGGGCGGCGTACGTCCCGGTCGATCCGGACCACCCGCGGGACCGGATCGACCACATCCTCTCGGACGCCCGCCCCGTCCTGGTCCTGGACGCCGGCACGCTGGCCGAGGCGGCCGGCGCCGGGCAGGAGGAGTCGGCGCCCGCCGTCCGTGTCGCGCCGGACAGCATCGCGTACGTCATCTACACGTCGGGTTCGACGGGCACCCCCAAGGGGGTCGCCGTCTCCCACGCCGCACTGGCGAACTTCCTGGCCGCGGCGGGCCGGCGGATTCCGCTGTCCCCGCGGGACCGGTGGCTCGCGGTCACCACGGTGTCGTTCGACATCGCCGCCCTCGAACTGTACGGGCCGTTGGTGTGTGGTGCGGCTGTGGTGGTGGCGCGGCGGGAGGTGGTGGTCGATCCGGGGGCTGTTGTGGGGTTGATGCGGCGTCATGGGGTGTCGGT
>NZ_JOGV01000021.1:0-132898 GCF_000721365.1 Streptomyces sp. NRRL F-5650
GGGGGGGGGTGGGCTGGGGGCTGGGGATTGAGGGCTGGGGATTGGAGGGTTGGTGGGGGCGGCGTACCGCCACATCTCCAAGTACCTCTGAATGGCCCTCCGTTGGCCTCTTCCCCCGGAAATCCGGTGTCGCGCCCGCCCGTCCGGGCGCAGGATGGGGCGCATGACGCTGGCCACTCCTGTACTGCGGACCGACCGGCTGCGGCTGCGGCCCTTCACCGACGCCGACGCGGGTCCGCTCTTCGCCCTGCACGGCAACACCTCCGTGATGCGCTACTGGGACTCCCCGCCCTGGACGGAGCAGTCCCGCGCCGAGCGGTTCCTCGCCACCTGCCGGAGGATGGAGGACGAGGGAACCGGGGCCCGGGTGGCCATCGACCGGGTGTCCGACGGGGCGTTCGTCGGCTGGTGCGGTCTGTTCGAGTGGAACCCCGTCCACCGCAGCGCGACGCTGGGTTACTGCCTCGACGAGCCGATGTGGGGCCACGGCTACGGGACGGAGGCCGCGCACGCCCTGCTGGGGTGGGCGTTCGACACGCTGGACCTGAACCGGGTCCAGGCCGAGGTGGACACGCGCAATCCGGCGTCCGCCCGGGTTCTGGAGAAGGCCGGGTTCGTGCGGGAGGGGACGCTGCGGGAGGACTGCGTCGTGAACGGCGACGTGTCCGACTCGTGGGTGTACGGGCTGCTCAGGCGGGAGTGGGTGCCCTCGGGCACGGCGCGCTGAGTCCGCGTTCCGGCGGCGGGGCGGCGCCGGCGGGCGGCACGGCCCCCTGCGCGCCGGGCCGGGGAAGCGGGACGTAGCGCGTTCCGCACGCGTGCGGGAAGTGTTTCCCCGGCACACCCCTGCTGTTCGCCGTGCCTGGCTACCTTCGCCTCGCCCGGTCCGGCAGCAGGAGAGGTATGTCCATGAGCGCCCCTGTCCACGGCTCCTCCGAACGGCCTTCCGCGGCCACCCTGGCGGCGGCCAGGCAGCGTCGCGAGGAAGGGCGGAGCGGGAGTTCGTCCGGATCCGGGACCTCTGCGGAACGGGCCCTGCTCGGGCTCCAGGCCAGTGCCGGCAACCAGGCGGCGACCGCCAGCGTGCAACGCGCCCGGGGCCGGACCCAGGAGCGGCCCCCCGGTACCGGCACCGCCCGGTCCAGCTCGGTCCCCGCGACCCGACGCGCCCCGGCCGGCCTCACGCGACGCGGGTCGGCCCCCGGCACGCCGGCCGGGCTCGGCGCGCTCGGCACGGGTGCCGGCACCCGGCCCGCCCCGGTCGCCGACGTCCGGTCCGCAGGCGGCACTTCGGAGTCCGTCACGGGCACCGGGACGACCGGCGCCCCGGAGCCCGTCACCGCCGCCGAGAGCACCGCAGCGGCCCGCTTCCCCCCGTCGGGCCGTACCCGGCGCGGCTCCGACACCGACACCCGGCCCAACCCCGCCGCCCTCACCCGGCGCGGCTCCGAGTCCGGCACCCAGGGCCTCGACGTCGACCCCGACCTCCAGGCCGAACTCGACACCGCCGTCGAACAAGCCCGCACACCCGGCGCGGCTCCGAGTCCGGCACCCAGGGCCTCGACGTCGACCCCGACCTCCAGGCCGAACTCGACACCGCCGTCGAACAAGCCCGCACACCGACACCCGACCCGACCCCACCGCCCCCGCCCGGCGGGGATCGGAGTCCGGCGCCCGGGGCCTGGGCGTCGACCCCGACCTCCAGGCCGAACTCGACACCGCCCGGGAGCAGGCACGCCGCGCCGCCGAACGTGCCGCCGCGGATGAAGCAGCGGCACGCCGTGCGGCCGCGCTCTCGGCCCGCTTCGCCCCGTCGGGACGCACCCGGCGCGGCTCCGACACCGACACCCGGCCCAACCCCGCCGCCCTCATCCGGCGCGGCTCCGAGTCCGGCGCCCAGGGCCTGGACCTCCGCCCCGGCTTCCAGACGGAGCTGGACACCGCACGGGACACGGCGCGGGTCACCGCGCCCGAAGGCACCGGCGGAGAGGAGACCCGCCGCACCGAGAAGGCCCCCACGGGGAAGAAGAGCGACCGGCTGAAGGAGATCGCCGAGAACGCGGACCTGGGGAAGCGGACCTTCGATCCCGTGGACGCCCTGGGCAAGGGCGTCCAGGCGCCCACCGCCGCGGGTCTCGGCCAGGAGGCCACGGAGCAGGCGGCCTCCGCCGCGAAGCCGGGCGCCACCGCGGCGGAGGCCGCCGGCGCGTCGTCGGCCTCCGTCCTGAAGCACGACGCCGCCGCCGTGGGGGTCTCCGGCGCGTCGCTGAGCACCGGCGTGGAGCTCCTCGCCCTCGGGGCCAGCGTCGCGGACTCGCTGCGGAACCTGAGGACGTCCCTGCAGAAGAGGGCGGGGGCCGGGTTCCACAACGCGCGCAGGAAGGCCAAGGTCAAGGCGGCCGACGCGGCGGCGAGCGTCGTCAGTACGGGGGCCAACGCCGGTGCCGTCGCCAAGGAGGCCGTCAAGGTCGAGGGAGTGGCGAGCACCGCGGCCTCCGCCGAGGCGAGCGGTGTGCTCAGCGGGGTCGCCGGTGTGGCCAAGAGCATGCGCGCCTTCCGCAAGGCCGGCATGGCGATCCACAAGCGCCGGCAACTGAAGAAGCTCCCGGACGCCGAGACCGCCCACGCCGGGCTGCTGACCGGCCTGAAGGCTCCGGCGGACGCCGAGGAGCAACGCGCCATCGCCGCGTACGACCAGGTCGCCGCGTTGGAGAGGGAGTTGGCGCAGGGGAGCCCGCGGGAGGGTCTGCAGGATGCGTTCCACGCCGCCGTGCGGGCCTACGAGGCGGCGGTGGAGCGCGAGGTCCAGGTCAAACTTCCCTACCTCCAGGCCCTGGACGACGCGAGGACCGTGGACGCGACCAAGAAACTCGCGAAGAAGAAGCAGGCCTCCAAGATATTCAAGGAGGGGACGGGCGGCCTGGGCGAGGGGCTGAAGGGCGCGGGCGGCATCGCGACCGTGGCCATCGTCGCCACCGGGGCCCTCGCGTCCAACCCGGCCGGGTGGATCGTCGCCGCGGTGGGGGCGGGTCTCGTCCTCGCCACCGCCGGCTACAAGGGTGTCCGGTCGGGCATCGGGCGCTTCAACGAGGCCCACCACCCCGAGCGCTACACACCGCACGGCGAGGAGGTGCCGGAGGCGAAGCCCACCTGGGAATCGCTGAAGCACGCCATGAAGGTCTGGAAGAAGGTGTCGAGGTACAAGCGCCAGTTGGCGGCGCACAAGCTCTACGCCATGCTCTCGCGTCCCGACACCCAGCCCGAGCTGCGCCGCTCCGCCGAGGACCTCCTGGTGTTGCTCAAGGCCGGTCCCGACGACCACGGGCAGAGTCCGGCCCAGTGGCGGGCAAGCTTCACGGACCCGGACAAGAAGGCCGACTGGATCAAGGAGATCACGGACCAGCTCGGCTCCTGATCGTGACGGAGCGGGGTCCTTTTAGCAGGACCCCGCTCCCGCGTCCAACGTCTTTTCCAGCCAAAGGCGTCCGGCCGCCATCCGGGCATTTTTCGCCTCAAACACCCGACGGTTCCGCCTCGTAGTCACGAGGCTGCCACGAGGGGTGAGCACAAGCGGTAGTGTCCCCTCCTGTACGTCGAACGCCGTGCGCGGATACGGGAGTTCGTGGTGGTCGGGGCGCCTTTCCGGTCCCCTGCCGCTGCGAGTCCGCGCGGTCGGCGCCCCCTGCTCGTACCGGCCCTCGCGTGTTCCTGGGAGTTCCATGTCGTGCGCCTTCGCCGCCCCCCGCGTCGCTGCCGACTCCGCGGCCCGTGGTGCCCGGAACAGACGCCGGTCCGCTCCCGCCCGTTGAGCCCGGTCGTCGTCGGGCCGGCCGGCGCCCCGCCCCCGCGCGCCGTCCCGCCTCGGCCACCCTCGCCCACACCGACGGCTTCCGATCCGTGAGGACCTGATGACTGAACTGATTGTGACCGTCACCGCCGTGCTGGCGGTGGCCGGAGTCGGGGCCGCGTGGTACTTCCGGCGCAAGGGCGAGCAGGCCCGGCGCCGGGCCGAGCAACTGCGCGAGCACGCCGACCGGCTCACCCTGCAACTCGTCGCCGCCGAGCAGTGCGTGGGGCACCTGGCGTCCACCGTGATCCCGGCGGTGGCCAAGGGCGGGCCGGGCGGTGCGGGTCCCGACGGCGGGCTGCCCGTACCGGCGCAGCTCGACGGAACACCGCTCGCCGAGCGGCTGCGCGCGGTGCCCGGCGCGGTGGCCGCGGTGGTCGGGGACGTACGGGCGCAGGAGCGGACGGCCGCCCAGCAGGCCGTGGACCGGGCCGCCGAGCAGGTGCGGCAGGACGCCGAGCGGCAGGTCGCGCAGGTACGGAACGAGGCGGTCGGCGTGGCCCGGGCCGCGGTGCGCGGCTTCGCCAACAACGTCGTGGCGCGCTCGGCGAAACTGGGCCGGGCCGTCAGCCAGGGCGTACGGCGGCACATCTCGGACGAGGCGTACGCGACGCTCGTGGAGATCGACCACCTCGCGCAGCAGATGCTGCTCACGGCGTCCGGGTACGCCGTACTGGCCGGGGACAAGCTGTCCCGGCGCTGGCCCGCCACCACGTTGACCGACATCGTGCGGGCGGCCATGGGCCGGATCGAGGGCTACGAGCGGATCAAGCACCCCGAGATGGGGTCCGTGGTGGTCGAGGGCCGCGCCGTGGAGGCGGTCGTGCACGCGCTCGCCGTACTGCTGGACAACGCGCTGCGCTACTCGCCGCCCGCCGCCAGTGTCCACGTCTCGCTGGAGCAGGGGCACCACGCCTGCTTCCTGATCGTGGACGACGCGGGGCTGCGCATGGACGACGAGCGGCTGCTGTGGGCCAGCGACGTGATGTCGGGCGAGCAGCGCGACGACATCACCCGCCTGGGCGCCCACCCCCAGACCGGGCTGCGCGTGGCGTCGCTGCTGGCGGAGAACTACGGCTTCCGCGTCGAGCTGACCGCGCCCAACATCTATCAGGGGACCCGGGCCATGGTCGTCCTGCCGAAGAACCTGATCGTCGATCCGTCGGCGGCCCAGCCCGCGCCGCAGGCCGTGACCCGGGCGCTGCCGCCGAAGACCGCCCCGGCCGACGCCCCGCAGGCGGACCCGGCGGCGGACCGGACCACGGCGCAGGCCCCGGGCGGGACGGCGGCCACGCCTCCCGCGACGCCCTCTCCCGTGCCCGCCACCGCCCCCGGGCCGGCCGCGGCCCCCGCCGCGGCCGCACCGGCCTCCGGGTCCGCACCGGCCGCCGGGCCGGCCGCGCCCGCCGCCCCCTCGGCCACCACCACCGCCAGCGGTCTCACCGTCCGCCGGCGCTCCACCGCGCCCGCTCCCGTGCGCCGCCCCGCCGCCCCGGACGACACCGAGCCGGGCCGTCCCGCCGTCGCCGCCGCCTGGGCGGCCGGTACCCGACGGGGCCGGGAGGGGGAGCAGCCCCCGCAAGCCTCCGCCGACGCCATCCACACCCCCGCCGCCCACCCCACCCCCCACGACGGCGCTGACGACGAAGGACACTGATCGTGCAAGACACACACACCAACAGCCTGGGCTGGCTGCTGGACCAGGAACTCGGCAGCGTCGAGGGCGTCCGGTACGCCGTGCTGATGAGCAGCGACGGTCTGCTGAAGGCCCGTACCGAGACGATCGGCCAGGACGACGGGGAGAAGTTCGCCGCGTTGACGGCGGCGCTGCGCGCGGCGGGCAAGGCCTGGGACGAGTTCACCGGCGGCGGCGGGATGCGGCAGCTCCTGATCGAGTCGGTCGGCTGCATCGGGCTGACGACCACCGCCGCGAAGAACACCATGCTGTCGGTGTGCACGACCGGCCCCGACGCCGACGTCGGCCTGATCTCGCACCACATGGTGCGGCTGGCCACCCGCGTGGGGCACGAACTGGCCACCGAGGAACGCGTGCCCGTCCAGGCGCGGGTGTCGGCCGCGGACGGCGGCTCACCGGTATGAGCGGGCCGCGGCGCGACCCCGACATGGTCCGGCCCTACGTCCGTACCGGGGGCCGGATCCGTGCGCGCGAGGACGTGCGCCTGGAGAGCGTGGTCATCGCCGCGACCGGCCCCACGGACGCCCTCGGCCCGGACGCCCGGCGGGTGATGCGGCTGTTCGCCGGCGCGGACGGCGGCCTGGCCGTCGCCGACATCGCCGCCGCGCTGGAGCTGCCGCCCTCGACGGTGCGCATCCTCGTCTCCTCGCTGATGGACTCCGGCCACCTCGCCAGCCCGGTCGCCGCGATCGACGACCAGCCCGACTTCGACCTGCTGCAGGAGGTACTCCGTGGACTTCGCTCCATGGTCTGACCGGACCGACGGGTCCGCCGGGGCCGAGGGCGCCGACCGTGCCGACCCGTCCGTCACCTACGTCCCCGCCACGGTGACCCGGTCCGCGAAGATCGTGGTCGCGGGCGGTTTCGGCGTCGGCAAGACGACACTGATCGGCAGCGTCTCGGAGGTGCGGCCGCTGCGGATGGAGGAGCCGATCACGCAGGCCAGCGCCGGTGTGGACGACCTGCGCGGCACCCCGCACAAGACGACGACCACCGTGGCGATGGACTTCGGGCGCATCCACATGGCCGGCGGCCGGATCGCCCTGTACCTGTTCGGGCTGCCGGGCCAGTCCCGGTTCCAGCCGCTGTGGGAGGACCTGGCGGAGGGCGCCCTCGGCTGTCTCGTCCTGGCCGACACCCGCGACCTGGACGCCTCCCACGACGCCCTCGGCCTGCTCGACAGCGCCGGGATCCCGTACGCCGTCGCCATCAACACCTTCCCGGACGCGCCGAGTTACCCCGAGGCGGAGCTGCGCGAGGCGCTGGCCCTGGAGCCGCAGACGCCCCTGACGCACTGCGACGCCCGCGACCGCACCTCCTCCCTGCACGCCCTGATCACGCTCACCGAGTACCTCACCGAGCACCGTTCAGCCGCCCTCCTGGAGTCCCGCCGATGACGCCGCCCCCCGCCGAGCCCGCGCCGACGAGTCCCCCGGGCCGGATCGCCCTGTACGCGCCGGAGTTCGCCGCCGACCCGCACGCCGCCTACCGGAGCATGCGCCGCACCCACGGCCCGCTCGTCCCGGTGGACCTGGCGCCCGGCGTCCCCGCGACCCTGGTGATCGGCTACTACCAGGCCCGCCGCATCCTCAACGACCCGCTGCACTTCCCGGCCGACCCGCGGGCCTGGGAGAAGCTGATCCCGGCGACCTGCCCGGTGCGGCCGATGATGGAGTGGCGGCCCAACGCGCTGCGTTCGGGCGGCGCCGAGCACGCCCGCTACCGGGCGGCCAACACCCACGCCATCGACCGGGTCGACCAGCACGGGCTGCGCGCCCTCGTCGAGAAGGTCGCCGACGGCGCCATCGACGGGTTTCGCGCGGCCGGTACGGCGGACCTGCTCACCCAGTACTCGTTCCCGATCGCCTTCAGCGTCCTCAGCGCGCTGCTGGGCTGCCCGGACGAGATCGGGCAGCGCATCGCCGACGGCATGGCGAAGATCTTCGACACCACCGACGCCGACCAGGGCAACGTGATCCTGGCCCGCGCCGTGTCCGACCTGGTGGCCCTGCGCCGGGCCCACCCCGGCGACGACATCACCTCCCGGCTGGCCCTGCACCCGGCCGAACTGAGCGACGAGGAGATGAGCCACCAGCTCGTCACGCTCTACGGCGCCGGGATCGAGCCGCTGACCAACCTGATCAGCAACACGATCCTGAAGATCCTCACCGACGAGGAGTTCTCCGCCGATCTGCACGCCGGGCTCTCCACGGTGCGCGACGCCCTCGACGCCGTCCTCTACACCGACCCGCCGATGGCCAACTACTGCATCTCCTACCCGCCGTACCCCATCGACGTGGAGGGGGTGCTGCTGCCGGCCGACCAGCCGGTGGTGATCTCGATGGCGGCCGCGAACAACGACCCGGCTCTCACCGAGGGCGTGCCCGCGGGGCGGCTCGGCGGCAACCGTGCGCACCTGGCGTGGAGCGCCGGACCGCACACCTGCCCCGCACGCTCGCACGCCTACCTGATCGCCGAGACCGCGGTCACCCACCTCCTGGACGCGCTGCCGGAGACGGACCTGGCCCGCCCGGCCGCCGAACTGACCTGGCGGCCCGGCCCGTTCCACCGCGCCCTCGAATCCCTGCCCGTCACCTTCCCCGCCGTACAGCCCGCCGCACACTAAGGAGCCAGGTCATGGCGACCCAGCAGCCCGCCCTCGTCCTCGACCCCACCGGCGCCGGTCACCACGCCGAGCACCGCGCCCTGCGCGAGCGCGGCCCGGCCACCCGGGTGGACGTCCTCGGCGTCGAGGCCTGGTCGGTCAGCGACCCGGCCCTCCTCAAGCAGTTGCTCACCAGCCCCGACGTGTCCAAGGACGCCCGGGCGCACTGGCCGGCCTACGGCGAGGTCGTCGGCACCTGGCCGCTGGCGCTGTGGGTGGCGGTGGAGAACATGTTCACCGCGTACGGCCCCAACCACCGCAAGCTGCGCCGGCTGGTGGCACCCGCCTTCAGCGCGCGCCGAATATCCGCGATGCGGCCCGCCGTGGAGAACATGGTGACCGGCCTCGTCGACCGGCTCGCGGCCCTTCCCGCGGGTGAACCGGTCGATCTGCGCCAGGAGTTGGCCTACCCGCTGCCCATCGCGGTGATCGGACACCTGATGGGCGTGCCGGAGGACCGCCGGGAGGGTTTCCGCGCCCTCGTGGACGGCGTCTTCGACACCACCCTGGACCAGGCCGAGGCCCAGGCCAACACCGCGCGGCTGTACGAGGTCCTGGACCAGCTCATCGCCGCCAAGCGCGCCACGCCGGGCGACGACATGACGTCCCTGCTCATCGCCGCGCGGGACGACGAGGGCGACGGCGACCGCCTCTCGCCGGAGGAGCTGCGCGACACCCTGCTGCTGATGATCAGCGCCGGCTACGAGACCACCGTCAACGTCATCGACCAGGCCGTGCACACCCTGCTGACCCGCCCCGACCAGCTCGCGCTGGTCCGCGACGGCAAGGTCACCTGGGGCGACGTGGTGGAGGAGACGCTGCGCCACGAACCGGCGGTCAAGCACCTGCCGCTGCGGTTCGCGGTCACCGACATCGCCCTGCCCGACGGGCAGACCATCGCCCGCGGTGAGGCCGTCCTCGCCTCGTACGCCGCCGCCAACCGGCACCCGGACTGGCACGAGGACGCCGACACCTTCGACGCGACCCGCACCGTCAAGGAGCACCTCGCCTTCGGCCACGGCGTCCACTTCTGCCTGGGCGCGCCGCTGGCCCGCATGGAGGTGACCCTCGTGCTGGAGAGCCTCTTCGGCCGCTTCCCGGACATCCGGCTCGCCGATCCGGCCGAGGAGCTGCCGCCGGTGCCCTCCCTGATCAGCAACGGCCACCAGCGGCTCCCGGTCCTGCTGCACGCCGGCTGAGCGGCGGGCGGGCGGGACCGGGCGCGGGGGGTGTCCGGCCGGAGCCGGCGGCTTCAGCCGAACATCCCCGGCTCGTAGTCGCCGGCGGGCTGCTGGGTGATGACGTTCAGGCGGTTGTAGGTGTTGATGACGGCGATCAGCCCGACCAGTGCGGTGAGCTGCTCCTCGTCGTAGTGCCGGGCCGCGTTCGCCCAGACCTCGTCGCTGACGCCGCCGCCGTCGGCGAGGCGGGTGCCCTGCTCGGTCAGTTCGAGGGCGGCGCGCTCCGCGTCGGTGAAGACCTTGGCCTCCCGCCAGGCAGCGATCAGGTTGAGGCGCAGCGAGGTCTCCCCCGCCTTCGCGGCGTCCTTGGTGTGCATGTCGAGGCAGAAGCCGCAGCCGTTGATCTGGCTGGCGCGGATCTTGACCAGCTCCTGGGTCGCGGCCGGGAGCGTCGAGTCGCCCACGGCCTTGCCCGCGGAGTTGATGTGGCGCAGGACCTTGCCCGCGAGCGGGCTGGCGAACATGTCGAGACGCGCTTCCATGGTGGATTCCTCCGTCGTGGCTTTGCCGGTTTCTTGGTCGTACACAGCTACGACGGATGCCGGCGCCGCGATGTGACAGGCCGCGGGCCGACCCGTTTGTGACCTGCGTCTCACCCGATCGGGCTAGGCCGTTCCAGCAGTCGGACGAGTGCCGCCGTCACGGTGTCCGGGCGTTCGTCCATCACCCAGTGGCCCGCGCCGTCCAGCAGCGTCAGGTCGGCGCCGGGCACGGTGTCGGCCAGCTCGGTGGCGATCGCGGGGCTGAGGTACGGGTCCGCGCGGCCCCAGACGACGGCCGTCGGGCAGGCGATGTCACGCAGGCCGCGGCGCAGCTCGGGGCGGGGCGCGGTGCGGTAGTCGGCGAAGTAGTGGAGCAGCCAGCGCCGTCCCTCGGGGGTGGTCATCCAGTGGACGTAGCCGTCCAGGACGCGGGGCTCCAGGTGTCCGGCGCGCACGAGCGGGGCCAGGGCGCGGCGGTGCAGGGCGGCGTAGGGCAGGCGCAGCGCCGGGCGGTGCAGGGCCGGGGTGCGGCAGAGGACGCCGAGGAGGCTGAAGACGGCGTACCAGCGGCGGGTGAAGGTGGCCTGGGCGCGGCTGTTGAGGATCGCGAGCCTGCGTACCCGTGCGGGGTGCCGCTGGGCGAGGCCGAGGGCGAGGAAGCCGCCGTAGTCGTGGCCGGCCAGGTTCACCGAGTCCAGCTCCAGGGCGTCGAGGAGCCGGCCGAGCCGGGCGACCTCCGTGCCGTAGTCGAAAGACAGGTGCAGGGGGCGGTCGGAGGCGCCCCAGCCGAGGAGGTCGGGGGTGACGACCCGGTGCCGGGCGGACAGGGGCGGGACCTGGTGGCGCCAGCTACGGTGGTCGGCGGGGTAGCCGTGCAGGAGCAGGACGGGCTCGGCGCCGGGCGGTCCCGACTCCCAGCAGGCGACGCGGGCACCGTCCACGGTGACCGTCCGGGGGCGGGGCGGGTCGTAGGTGCGGGGTGGCTGCGCGGTCATCGGTTCTTCTTCCTCCGGGGCTCGTCTCCTCCCCCTCAACGGGCACGTACCCGCGCGCGTCGCGATCAGGGCTCGGTGTTCGGCCGAAAGGGGGCGGGGATTAGCCTCGAACGCGACAAGTCGGTTCGGTGCAGGAGGCAGACATGGCGAAGGTTCCCAGCGCGGTGGTCGCCGCGGGCGGTCTCGTCGGCGGCTACGGCGTGGCCCGCTGGACGAAGAAGCGGCAGCTCGGCGGGGCCGTGCTCGCCGTCGCCGGGGCCGCCGCCGCGCAGCAGTGGCGGGCGCGGGCGGGCGGGAAGGCCGCGGGCGCGCTCACGGCGGCGTACGTCGCCGGGTTCGCGGGCTCGCACCCGCTGGCCAAGAAGGTCGGCGCCTGGCCCGCCGTCTTCGGCGTCGCCGGCGCCGTGGCCCTGGCCTCCTGGGCAGTAGCCGACCGCCACGCCTGACCGCCGCCCCGGACACGCGTCCCGAGCGAGCCGCGGGGACGCGCGCCGGGCAGGCCCCCCGGGGACGCATGGTCTGGGCCAGCCACCCGGGGCGCGAGGTCCAGGCGAGCTGCCCGGGGACGCGGGGTCCGAGCGAGCCGCCCGGGCGAACGGCAGCTCGGGTGAGCGACCCGGACCAGCCGCACCGCTACCCGGACGAACAACCCGGACAAGCGGCCTGAACCAACCACCCGGACAGCCGACACGGAGGTGCCCCGCCAGACACCCCACGCAGGCACCCACCAGACCGGCGGCTCAGGCGAGCAGCCCGGGCAAGTGGGCCCGGGCCCGGACCGGCGGCGCGGCTGCGCGGTACGAGTGGGCGGTGCTGACAGGCAGCCCGGGCAGGCGGCCCGACCGTTGGCCCGGGTGAGCGGCCCGGCGGGCGCTCCGGGCGGGCGGCGCCGGAGCCGCCCCGGGAGGCGGTACGGCTTCCGGTCAGGGCAGGTGGGTCAGGACGTTGATCACGCGGCCGTCCGGGGCCCGGACGAAGAAGCGCCGTACGCCCCACTCCTCGTCCCGCGGCTCCCGTACGATCTCGGCGCCCGACGCCGCCACCTGCTCGTAGACGGCGTCGACGTCCTCGACCTCGACGCTCAGGTCGGGGACGACGGGCGCCGTGCGCTCCTCGGTGAACAGGCTGATCTGGGCGGTGGGGTTGGACGGGGAGGCCAGGGTCGTCACCCAGCCCATGTCCATGACCTCCTCGAAACCGAGCAGGCCGTAGAACTCACGGCTCGTGGTCCACTGGTCCTCGGCCTCGACGTGGATGTTGGGGACGATCCTGCGGATGCTCATCGGGGACTCCTCGACGTCTGTGCCGGGTCGACGGTTGCCGACGCTACGCGGTGCGCGTGCCGGAGCCGGTCGTTCCGGAGGATTCCGGCGCCGCCGACAGCGGCTCCGCGATGTCCTCCAGCGAGCGGCGTTCCGCGTTCACCGCGAGGAACGCCGCCACCAGACCGGCCGCGCACATCAGGCCGGCGCCGATCTGGAAGGCGAGGACCGTGTCGCCGACCACGCCGGACTCCGTGAGGTCGGCGAAGAGCAGCGGGCCGCTGATGCCGCCCGCGGCGGTGCCGAGGGCGTAGAAGAAGGCGATGGCCATGGCCCGGGTCTCCATCGGGAAGATCTCGGAGACGGTCAGGTACGCGCTGGACGCGCCCGCCGAGGCGAAGAACAGCACCACGCACCAGCAGGCCGTCATCGTCGTCGCCGTGAGCGAACCCCGGTCGAAGAGCCAGGCCGTGCCGAAGAGCAGCAGGCCGGAGAGCAGGTAGGTGCCGGAGATCATGATCCGGCGGCCGACCGTGTCGAAGAGGTGGCCCAGCAGCAGCGGGCCGCAGAAGTTGCCCGCGGCGATGACGGCGAAGTAGTAGCCGGTGCTGCCGGTCGGCACATCGAAGAACGTGATGAGGATGGTGCCGAAGCCGAAGGTGATGGCGTTGTACAGGAAGGCCTGGCCGATGAAGAGGGACAGGCCGAGGATCGCGCGGCGCGGGTAGCGGCCGAAGACGGTCCTGGCGATCAGGCCGAAGCCGATGGACTTGCGCTGGTGGATGGTGATCTCACCGGCCGGCGGCGGCAGCTTCTCGCCCTTCTCCCGCTCGATCCGCCGTTCCACGGAGGCGACGAGCCGGTCGGCCTGCTCGCCCTGGCCGTGGATGAACTGCCAGCGTGGGCTCTCCGGCACGTGCCGCCGCACCAGCAGCACCACCAGGCCCAGGACGACGCCGAGCGCGAAGCTGAGCCGCCAGCCGACGTCCTTGGCGAAGATGTCGGTGTCCAGCATCACGATGGACAGCAGGGCGCCGCCGATCGCGCCGAGCCAGTAGCTGCCGTTGATGATGAGGTCGACCCGGCCCCGGTAGTGGGACGGGATCAGCTCGTCGATCGCGGAGTTGATCGCCGCGTACTCGCCGCCGATGCCGAAGCCGGTCAGGAAGCGGAAGAGGAAGAACCACCAGGACTCGAAGGACACCGCGGTCAGCGCGGTCGCCGCCAGATAGACCACCAGCGTGATCATGAACAGCTTCTTGCGGCCGTGCCGGTCGGTCAGCCAGCCGAAGAACAGCGCTCCCGAGCAGGCACCCGCCACGTAGAGCGCGGCGGCCAGGCCGGTGATCTGGGCCGAGCTGATGTCCAGGCCGCTGCCGCTCTCGGCGATGCGCCCGGCGACGTTGCCGACGATCGTGACTTCCAGGCCGTCCAGGATCCAGACGGTGCCCAGGCCGATGACGATCATCCAGTGCCAGCGCGACCAGGGCAGCCGGTCCAGGCGGGCGGGGACGGCGGTGGTGACCGTCCCGGTCGCGGCGGGCACCGGGGCCGACGAGTCTCCTGTCATGGCGGGGGAGTGCCCCCGCCGGACGGGACTACGCCCCGAGAATCCGGGAGACCGTGTAGATCAGCAGCCCGGCCAGGGAGCCGACCACCGTGCCGTTGATGCGGATGAACTGCAGGTCGCGGCCGATGTTCGCCTCGATCTTCTTCGTGGTGTGCTCGGCGTCCCAGCTCGCCACCGTGTCGGTGATCAGGGAGGTGATCTCCTTGCGGTACGTGGTGACGACGTACACCGCGGCGCTCTCCACCCACCGGTCGACCTTGCCCTGCACCTTGGGGTCGGAGGCCATCCGGGAGCCCAGGGACAGCAGGGAGGCGCGGACCCGGAGCCGCAGTTCGCTGCGCTCGTCCTCCGCGGCCGAAACGATCATGGACCGTACGGCCGTCCAGGCGGACGCGATCAGGTCCTGGACCTCGCCGCGGCCCAGCACCTCGGTCTTCAGCCGCTCCACGCGCGCGCGGGTCTCCGTGTCGGACTGGAGGTCGGCGGCGAAGTCGGTCAGGAAACGGTCCAGGGCGCCGCGGGCGGGGTGGGCGGGCATGTCGCGCATCTCGGTGACGAAGCGCAGCAGCTCCTTGTAGACCCGGTCGCCGATCTTCCGGTCGACGAACCGGGGCGTCCAGCCGGGGGCCCCGCCCTGGACGGCGTCCATCACGGAGTCGCCGTGCAGGATCAGCCAGTCGTGGGCGCGGGAGACGATCAGGTCGACGGCGCGCTTGTGGCCGCCGTCGGAGACGACCCGGTCCAGCATCTTGCCGATGCCGGGCGCGATCTCCTGGGCGTCGGCCCGGCGCGTGATGGCCTCGCCGACCACCGCCTGGACGTCGGAGTCGCGCAGCACGGTGAGGGCGCCGCGCAGGGCGGCGGACAGCTCGGCCGTCACCCGGTCGGCGTGCTCGGGCACGGCGAGCCAGGAGCCGAGGCGGCTGCCGATGCCGACGGCGCGCAGCCGGTGGCGCACGACGTCCTCGGACAGGAAGTTCTCCCCGACGAACTCGCCCAGCGAGACGCCGAGCTGGTCCTTCTTCTTCGGGATGATCGCGGTGTGTGGGACGGGGATGCCGAGGGGGTGGCGGAAGAGGGCGGTGACGGCGAACCAGTCGGCGAGCGCACCGACCATGCCGGCCTCCGCGGCGGCCGACACGTAGCCCGCCCAGGCGCCCGCGCCGTGGTGGGAGGCCCACTCGGACAGGACGTAGACCACGGCGACGAAGAGCAGCAGCCCGGTCGCGGTGAGCTTCATCCGGCGCACGCCGCGGCGCTTCTCCTCGTCGGCCGGGCTGAAGGAGGTCATCGCCCGGTCACGCACCGCCCCCGGGCCCGTACCACCGCCGCCCGCCCCCGTGCGCTCCCCCGCGCGCCCGGAACCCCCCGGACCTCCCGGACCTCCCGGGCCTCCGGGAAGTTCCGCCTTCGTGCGTTCCATCCGCTCCACCGTTCGCTGATACGTCCCTCACACAGTGTCCCTTCCTGACCGACTCTCGGAACGGAACACAAGTTCCCGGCGTCTGTCCCGGGAGGGGGAACGCCCGGGGCTCCCGCGGCCCTTCCTCCGCCCATGCCGCATCATGGGTTCATCGGACCGGAGCCTCGGGGCTCCCCTCGCCCGAGGAGAACAGAACAGCATGACCCGGGGTCGTGACGGAGGTGCGGGGGCGCCTCCCACCAAGCACCGTGCCCTGCTCGCGGCGATCGTCACCCTGATAGTGGCGATCTCCGCGGCCATATACGCCGGAGTGTCCGCGGACGACGGCACCAGGGCCCACGCAGTGCAGGCCGGAGGCCGTCTCCCGCAGGGGGACGCCGCCCCCGCCTCCACGGGCGCCTGGGTGGGCGCCTGGGCCACCGCACCGGCCGCGGCCGAGCCGGGCACCGAGACGACCGGCATGGCGGGCCGCTCCGTGCGCAACGTCGTGCACACCTCGGTCGGCGGCACCGGCGCCCGCGTCACCCTGTCCAACCTGTACGGCCAGTCGCCGCTGACCATCACCCACGCCTCCATAGCCCTGGCCGCGGGACCCGGCACGGCCGCCGCGGTCGCCGACACCATGCGCGCGCTGACCTTCCGCGGCAACGCCCGGGTGATCATCCCGGCGGGCGGCCAGGTGATGAGCGACGTCGCCCGCATCGCCGTCCCCTACGGGGCGGACGTCCTGGTCACCACCTACTCCCCCGTCGCCTCCGGGCCGGTGACCTACCACCCGATGGCCCGGCAGACCAGCTACCTCGCCCAGGGCGACCGCACGGCGGACGTCACCGCCCTCGCGTACACCACGCCCACGCCGTACTGGCGCTACCTGACCGCGCTGGACGTGCTCAGCCACGAGGCCGACGGCACGGTCGTGGCCTTCGGCGACTCGATCACCGACGGACTCGGCGCCGACGCCGACGCCAACCACCGCTGGACCGACGTCCTCGCCGAGCGGCTGCACCGGGCCGCGGGCGACGGCCGTGACACGCCCCGCTACAGCGTCGTGAACGAGGGCATCAGCGGCAACCGGATCCTGACGAGCAGGCCGGGACGGCCGGCCGACAACCCGAGCGGACTGAGCCGCTTCCAACGCGACGTGCTGCAACGCACCAACGTCAAGGCCGTCGTCGTCCTGCTCGGCGTCAACGACATCCTGCACAGCCCGCAACTCGCCGACCGCGACGGCATCCTCACCGGCCTGCGCACCCTCGTCGACCGGGCCCACGCCCGGGGCCTGCGGGTCGTCGGCGGGACGATCACGCCGTTCGGCGGCCACAGCGGCTACACCAAGGCCCGCGAGACCATGCGGCAGGAGATCAACGAGGAGATCCGCTCCGGCCGCCTCTTCGACGCGGTCGTCGACTTCGACAAGGCCCTGCGCGACCCCTACGACCCCCGGCGCCTGCGCGCCGACTACGACACCGGAGACCACCTGCACCCCAACGACAACGGGTACGCCCGCATGGGCCGGACCCTCGACCTGGACGCCCTCAAGGGAGCGGTACCGGTCGCGGCGTAGACCGTACGGCCGGGAGGACCGGGCCGGGGCCGGTGTGCCGGGGCCCGTGTGCCGGGGTCCCGGCCGTCAGTCCTCGCCCCGGCGGCGGCGCTCGCGTTCCTCCCGGCGCAGCTCGCGCTGCTCGTGGCGATCCTCGCGCAGCTCGCGAACCATGTCCCGGTGGTCCTCCAGCATCCTGCGGTGGGCATCCCGGTGGTCGGCCGGCATCCCGAGGTGGCCGCCCGGCAGCCCGCGGCGGCCGTCCCGGTCACGGCCTTCCAGGCGCTCGCGCTCCCGCTCCTGGCGGCGCTCCAGCTTCTCCTGCCGGCGCTCCTCCTTCAGCCGCTGCCGCTCCGCCCGCGTCACCTTGCGCTCCACACCGACACCGCCCCAGAAGGCGAAGCCCGTCACGACGACGCGCGGGGCGCCCGGGTCGCCGGGGACGCCCTCCTCGCGGTGGTCGAAGCCGCCCATGACGCCGATGCCGCGCACGATCACCTCGACGCCCGGCGGCACGATCACCTGCATCCCGCCCATGATCGCGACGCAGTTGAGCACGACCTCGCCGGCCGAGAAGTCCGCCTCGCGCAGGTCGATCTCCCCGCCGCCCCAGAACGCGAACGAGGTGAACCGCCTCGGCACCGTCCAGCGCCCCTTGCGCTGGAAGCCGGACATCACGGCGACCGCCCAGGTCGACGAGGGCTCCGCGCCGGTGATCCGCCCCGCCCAGCCGCCGCCGGACGCGGGCTCCTTGGTCATCGACACCCGGGGCGCCACCGGCGCCGCGGGCGCCCCGCCGACCGGCAGGTCGCGGGTGATCGGCGCCAGCTCCCCGTACGTACGCGCCTTGTACGTGGCGTCCAGCCGCTCCTCGAACTCGGTCATGTCCAGGCGTCCCTCGGCAAGGGCGTCGCGCAGGACCTCGGCGACTCGTTCACGGTCGGCGTCGGATGCGCGGAGTTCCGGGGCGTCGTCGGTCATGTACAGCAGCCTACGAGGTCACCGCCCCCGGCACTACGCGCCCGCGCGTTCCGCGTACATCTTCGCGATCACCGACTCGATGTCCGGCTCCCGCACCGACAGGTCCACCAGCGGATACCGCGCCGCGACGTCCGCCACCAGCCCGGCCGCCGACGCGGACGCCGGGAACGCCAGCCACTGCCGCGGCCCCTCCACCCGCACCACCCGCGCGGGCTCCGGCACCTCGACCGGCGGCAACTCCCGTGCCAGGTCCACCACCAGCATGCGTTCGCTCTCCCCCACCTCGTGCAGGCCCGCCGGCGGACCGTCGTACATCAGCCGGCCGTGGTCGATGACCATGACGCGTGAGCAGAGCTGCTCGATGTCCTGGAGGTCGTGCGTGGTCAGCAGCACCGTCGTGCCGCGCTCGGCGTTCAAGTCCCGCAGGAATCCCCGCACCTTGGTCTTGGAGACGACGTCGAGCCCGATCGTCGGCTCGTCCAGGTAGACCACCTCCGGGTCGTGCAGCAGCGCCGCCGCGATGTCGCCGCGCATCCGCTGCCCCAGGGAGAGCTGCCGCACCGGAACGTCCAACAGGTCCTGGAGCTGGAGGAGTTCGACGCAGCGGTCCAGGTTCTCGCGGTAACGGGCGTCGGGGATGCGGTACATGCGGTGCATCAGCCGGTAGGAGTCGATCAGCGGCAGGTCCCACCACAGCGTCGTGCGCTGCCCGAAGACCACCCCCATGCGGTGCGCCAGCCGCGTCCGCTCCCGGGACGGGTCGATGCCGGCCACCCGCAGCCGGCCGCCGCTCGGCGTCAGGATGCCGGTCAGCATCTTGATCGTCGTCGACTTCCCGGCGCCGTTCGGGCCGATGTAGCCGACCATCTCACCGCGCGACACCGTGAACGACAGCCCGTCCACGGCACGCACCTGCCGCCGCTCCCGCTTCAGGAAGCCCGTCTTCCTGCGCACGTCGAAGACCTTCTCCACGCCCTCCAGCTCGATGAAGGCCGAGGCATCCGCCCCGGTCACCGGCTCCGGACGCGTCGCCCGCGTCGCCCGCGTCCGCTTCCGTGCCGTCTCCGCCATCTCCGCCCTCTCCGCCATCTCCGTCAGCTCCCGGTGCTCCGGTACGAACGCAGCCCCGCCCGCCAGGCCAGCCCCGCCAGCCCGCAGCAGGCCGCGGCGACGAGCGGCGTCGTGAACGCCACCCACCCCGGCAGGTCCAGCGGGTACGGCCGCCCCAGCACGTAACCCGCCGGCAGCCAGTTCACGAACGCCAGCGGCACCACGAACGTCACCCCGCGCACCAGGTCCAGCGCGAACACCGCCGGTGGATACTGCAGCAGCGTCGTCCCCCCGTACGTGAAGGCGTTGGCCACCTCCGACGCGTCCTGCGCCACGAACTGGAACGCCGCCGCCGCCAGGAACACCGCGCAGAAGATCCCCGCCCCGCCCAGCAGCATCACCGGCATCAGCAGTACCTTCGCCGGCGTCCAGTCGACGTCGACGACCACCAGCGCGTACCCGAGCACCAGCAGCCCCTGCGTCACCCGGCCGAGCCGGCGCAGCGCGAACCGGTCCGCCGCCACCTGCGCGAGCACCGGCACCGGCCGCACCAGCAGCGTGTCCAGCGTGCCGTCGCGCACCCGCCGCCCCAGCCGCTCCATCGAGCCGACCGCCAGGTCGGCCAGGCCGAAGGACACCCCGGACAGCCCGTACAGGAACGCCACCTCCGGCAGCGACCAGCCGCCCAGCGCGTCGACGCGGGAGAACATCAGCAGGATCGTCACGAAGTCCAGCGCGGTCATCGCGAAGTTGCCGAACGTCGTCAGCGCGAAGGACGTCCGGTACGCCATCGTCGACCTGATCCACATCCCGGCGATCAGCCCGTACGCGCGCACCCCCTCGACGGCCCGCCCGCGCCGCACCTCCGCCCGGGCCGCCCCGGCCGCCTCAGCCACCCTGGACCACCACCCGGCGCGTCGCCGCCGACTGCACCAGCCGGCCCAGCGCCAGCAGGGCCACCGCCCAGGACGCCTGGAACAGATACGTGCCCAGCGGATCGGCCTCCCCCAGCAGCACGTCCGCCGGCGCCTGCAGCAGCGACGACCACGGCAGCGCCCGCACCACCTCGCCCAGCGCCCCCGGGAACACGTTCAGCGGCAGCAGCATCCCCGAGCAGAACAGCCCCGCCAGCCACGCCATCTGCGTCACCCCCGTGCCGTCCAGCAGCCAGAACGCCGAGAGCGCCACCAGATAGCGCAACGCGAAACCCACCAGCATCGCCAGCACCACCGCCCCCAGGAACGCCGCCCACACGGACACCTCCCGCGGCAGCGCCACTGGGAAGAACAACGATCCGAACACGAACGGCACCACCCCGCGGCCCAGCAACTGGAACAGCGCCCGGCCCACGTCCGCCGCCAGCCACCAGAGCTGGAGATCGACCGGACGGTACAGATCGACGGCCACGTCACCCGTACGGATGCGCTCCATCAGCTCGTCCTCGAACCCGCCGCCGCCGATCGCCAGCGCCGCCAGCAGCGCCTGACCCAGCCACACGAACGTCGACGCCTGCGCCTGGTCGTACCCTCCGAGCTGGGGTTTCTCGTCCCACAGGGCCAGATAGGTGTAGACGAGGACCAGTCCGAAAACGGTGTTGGTGAACACCCCGGCCGCAGTGGCCGCCCGATACGTCGCGTACCGTCGGAATCCACCCGCCGCGACGGCCACGTACAACCGCCCCGAGCCCGCACCCACTGCCCTCCCCCTCCCGACCGGCACCAAAGCGCAGGAGCCTAGTGCGACCCCGCAGGCCCCCGCCACGGAATTTCACGGGTGTGCCGTCGCGTGGGAACGGAACCCACGGTGCGAGAGTCTTCTACGGAAGAACTCAGACGTACGAAAACCGTACGAAATGAAACAGGAGTCCGTGCACGAGATGAGCGACGAGCCGCAGCCGCAGCAGCCGACCCCGGGCTGGGCGCAGAGAGAGCCCCAGGCGGCCGGCAAGGGACCGACGGGAGAACCCGGTGCGCCGAAGGCCGGGAAGGCGAAGAAGCCCAAGCGGCCCAAGCGCACCGGCTGGCGCCGGCTGATCCCCACCTGGCGCATCGTGCTGAGCACGGTCGTCGTCGGCCTGCTGCTGATCGTCGGCGGCTTCTTCCTCGGCTACCACCTCGTGCAGATCCCCGCCGCCAACGCCCTCGCCACCAAGCAGTCCAACGTCTACCTGTACGCCGACGGCACCGTCCTCGCCCGCGACGGCGAGGTCAACCGCGAGAGCGTCGGCCTCGCCCGGATCTCCAAGGAAGCCCAGCACGCCGTCCTCGCCGCCGAGGACCGCGACTTCTACACCGAGTCCGCCATCGACCCCATGGCGATGGTCCGCGCCGGCTGGAACACCGCCACCGGCAAGGGCAAGCAGTCCGGCTCCACCATCACCCAGCAGTACGTCAAGAACTACTACCTGGCCCAGGAACAGACCGTCACCCGCAAGGTGAAGGAGTTCTTCATCTCGATCAAGCTCGACCGCGAGAAGAGCAAGGACGAGATCCTCGAGGGCTACCTCAACACCAGCTTCTTCGGCCGCGGCGCCTACGGCATCCAGTCCGCCGCCCAGGCCTACTTCGGCGTCGACGCCAAGGACCTCACCGCCGCCCAGGGCGCCTACCTCGCCTCCCTGCTCAACGCCCCCAGCCAGTACGACGTCGTCGCCCACCCCGAGAACAAGCCCGCCGCCCGGGCGCGCTGGAACTACGTCATGAACGGCATGGTGGACAAGGGCTGGCTCAGCGCCTCCGACCGCGCCGCCGCCGAGTTCCCCAAGCCCAAGCAGTCCACCATCTCCACCAACATGTCCGGACAGCGCGGCTACGTCGTCAACATCGTCAAGAAGTACCTGAACGAGAACGGCATCGTCGACGAGGAGGAACTCGGCCGCGGCGGCTACCGCATCACCACCACCCTCCAGAAGGACAAGCAGGACGCCTTCGTCAAGGCCGTCGACGACAAGCTCATGTCCCAGCTCGACCAGAAGGAACGCAAGGTCGACACGTACGTCCGCGCAGGCGGCGCCTCCGTCGACCCGAAGACCGGCAAGGTCGTCGCGATGTACAACGGCATCGACTACGTCAAGCAGTACACGCCCAACGCCGTGCGCCGCGACTTCCAGGTCGGCTCCACCTTCAAGCCCTTCGTGTTCACCTCGGCCGTCGAGAACCACTCCCAGACGCAGAGCGGCCAGACGATCAACCCCAACACCCGCTACGACGGCACCAGCGAACGCCCCGTCCAGGGCTGGGCCGGCGGCCGCTACGCCCCCGAGAACGAGGACCACCGCGACTACGGCCACGTCACCGTCCGCGAGGCCACCGACAAGTCCATCAACGCCGTCTACGCCCAGATGGCCGTCGACGTCGGCTCCGACAAGGTCAAGCAGACCGCGATCGACCTCGGACTCTCCAAGAACACGCCCGAACTGACCCCCTCCCCCTCCATCGCGCTCGGCGTCGCCACCGCCAGCCCCCTCGACATGGCCGAGGCCTACGCGACCATCGCCAACCACGGCAGGCACAGCACCTACACGCTGGTCGAGAAGGTCACCAAGGACGGCAAGCAGGAGGTCGCGCTGCCCGAACGGCGCGAGCACCAGGCCGTCAGCCGCGAGGCCGCCGACACCACCACGTCCGTGCTGCGCAGCGTCGTCGAGAACGGCACCGCCACCGCCGCCCAGGTCGTCGGACGCCCCGCCGCGGGCAAGACCGGCACCGCCGAGGAGGACACGGCCGCCTGGTTCGCCGGCTACACCCCCGACCTCGCCACCGTCGTCGCCGTCATGGGCCAGGACCCCAAGACCGCCGCCCACAAGTCCCTGTACGGCGTCATGGGCCTCGCCCGCATCAACGGCGGCGGGGCACCCGCCGAGATCTGGGGCCAGTACACCCGCAACGCCCTCAAGGGCCAACCGGTCACCGACTTCGACCTCCAGCTCCAGGCGGGCGCCGACGTCACCGCGCCCCCGAGCAGCGACGCCTCGGACGAACCCGGCGACGGCGACGCGAGCGGCAGCAGCGACCCGGACGCCCCGTCCACCGGCGACGAGGACGGCACCGACAGCCCGGGCGACTCCGGCGGCAGCACCCCGCCCGGCGGCCCCGGCGGCACCGAGAGCGGCCCCCCGAACACCGGCGGCGGCACCCCGGGCACGGGCCGCCCCAGCACCGAGCCGGGCCCCACGGGCGGGAGCGGCGACGACTCCGCCAACGGTGGGACCGACGAGGGCGGCGGGGACACCGACGGCGCGGGCGGCGGCGCGCCGGACACCGGCACCAGCACCGGCGCCGGCACGGTCGCCGGCATCCCCGTCACGCCCCGGCGTCAGTGACCGGAGGTCGCCTTCAGACCCACCACGGCGACCAGCAGCAGACCGATGAAGAAGATCCGGGCGGCGGTCGCCGGCTCCCCCAGCACCAGCATGCCGAGCACCGCCGCCCCGGCCGCGCCGATGCCCACCCACACGCCGTAGGCGGTACCGATGGGCAGCGTCCGGGCGGCGTACGACAGCAGAAGCATGCTCGCGACGATCCCGGCACCGGTGAACACACTCGGCCACAGCCGGGTGAAACCGTCGGTGTACTTCATCCCGATCGACCAGCCGACCTCGAGCAGACCGGCGACGACGAGCAGAACCCACGCCATGACAGGCACCTCCGTGAACGAACTGAACGGGGTGCGTCGTCTTTGCCTTCAGCCCGGTACGGCGCGTCTCGTCGGGGTGCTTCCCAAGGTAGCAAAGACAGGCCAAGGGGGCTGGTGACCTTGATCACCAGCCCCCTTGGTCCGACTCGAACCCGTGATTCAGAGGTACAGCCCGGTGGAGTCCTCCGACCCCTCGAACCGGTCCGCGGCCACGGCGTGCAGGTCGCGCTCGCGCATCAGCACGTAGCCCACGCCCCGCACCTCGACCTCGGCACGGTCCTCCGGGTCGTACAGCACCCGGTCGCCCGGCTCCACGGTCCGTACGTTCTGCCCGACCGCGACGACCTCGGCCCAGGCCAGCCGCTTGCCGACGGCCGCCGTCGCGGGGATCAGGATGCCGCCCCCGGAACGCCGCTCGCCCTCGCCGGTGTCCTGCCGCACGAGCACGCGGTCGTGCAGCATCCGGATGGGCAGCTTGTCGTCCTGGGGACCGTGCTCGTTTCTCTTGGCGCTCACGCCCTGAACCTACCTGCCCGCGCTCAGCGCTTCCGCCGCCGGGTGCCGCTCAGGACGAGCAGCCCCACGACGCCGGCCGCCACCAGCGCGGCCGGTACGACCCGCTCCATCCGCGGGGCGCCCTCCTCGTCCACGAACTGCGCCTTCACCTCGCTGACCACCCGGTTGACCTGGACGTACGCCCGGCCGAGGGTGTGATCGACGCTGGCGGCGACCTTGGCCTTCGCGTCGTCGACGATCGTCTTCGGGTGCACCCGCATCCCGAGCTCGTCGAGCGTCTCGGCCAGCACCTCGCGACGGCGCTTGATGTCCGCCTCGATCTGCGCCGGGGTTCTGATGTCCGACGTGTCCGCCACCGTACGCCTCCGAAATCCTCTGACACTGTCCCGGACAGTCTGTCAGCTCCAGCCCCGCTCGCACTGTCAGGACCCCCCGTTACGCTTGCCGGATGAGCGAGCGACTCCAGCCCGGGGACCAGGCCCCGGCCTTCACCCTCCCGGACGCCGACGGCAACGAGGTGTCCCTGTCCGACCACCGGGGCCGCAAGGTCATCGTCTACTTCTACCCCGCAGCGCTTACCCCCGGCTGCACGAAGCAGGCGTGCGACTTCACGGACAACCTGGACCTGCTGGCCGGCGCCGGGTACGACGTGATCGGCATCTCCCCCGACCAGCCGGACAAGCTGGCCAGGTTCCGCGAGACCGAGTCCCTGAAGGTCACCCTCCTCGCCGACCCGGACAAGAAGGTCCTCGACGCGTACGGCGCCTTCGGCGAGAAGAAGAACTACGGCAGGACCTACATGGGCGTCATCCGCTCCACGATCGTCGTCGACGAACAGGGCAAGGTCGAACGCGCCCTGTACAACGTCCGCGCGACGGGCCACGTGGCCAAGATCATCAAGGATTTGGGGATCTGACGGCGCTGCCCGACCAGTAGCATGGCCGGGCAGCAGCGCCGGGCGGCCGTGGTGGAATTGGCAGTCACGCTGGGTTTAGGTCCCAGTGGGGTAACTCCCGTGAGGGTTCGAGTCCCTCCGGCCGCACCAGTACATGAACGGCTGCTCAGCCGAGCAGCTCCCGCACCACCGGCACCAGTGCCCGGAACGCCTTGCCCCGGTGGCTGATCGCGTTCTTCTCCTCCGCCGTCAGTTCCGCGCAGGTGCGGGTCTCGCCCTCGGGCTGGAGGATCGGGTCGTAGCCGAAGCCGCCCGTGCCGGCGGGCTCGTGGCGGAGGGTGCCGGGGAGCCGGCCCTCGACCACGCGCTCCGTGCCGTCGGGCAGGGCCAGGGCCGCCGCGCAGGCGAAGTGGGCGGCGCGGTGTTCGTCGGCGATGTCGGCGATCTGGGCCAGGAGGAGGTCGAGGTTGGCCTTGTCGTCGCCGTGGCGGCCTGCCCAGCGGGCCGAGAAGATGCCGGGGGCGCCGTTGAGGACGTCGACGCAGAGGCCGGAGTCGTCGGCGACGGCGGGGAGGCCGGTCGCGCGGGCGAGGGCGTGGGCCTTGAGGAGGGCGTTCTCGGCGAAGGTGACGCCGGTTTCCCTGACGTCGGGGATGTGCGGGTAGGCGTCCGCGCCGACGAGGTCGTGGGGCAGGCCCGCGTCGGCGAGGATGGCCCTGAGTTCGGTGATCTTGCCGGGGTTGCGGGTGGCGAGGATGAGGCGGGTCATGGGGTCCAGTATCCCGGGCCCCTGCCGTGCCTCCGCCACCCGCTCGGCTACGGCGTGCAGACCTTCGTCAGTTCGCCCGCCGCGTCGGTGACGGGGCTGAGGTCGGGGGTCTCGTCGCCGTTCTTGACCGCGGTGCGGACGTTGTCGACGGCCTCGCCGAGGGAGTCGACCGCCTTGTTGACGTCGGCGTCGTCGGTCTGGTCGCCGATCTTGCCGAGGTTCTTGTCGATGGAGTCGAGGGACTCCTCCCACTGGGTGGGGTCGTCCGTGTTCTCCAGCGCCTGCTGGAGTTCGGTGACGCTGTCGGCTATCGCGTCGGCCGTGCGCACGCAGTCGAGGGCCTTGTCGACGGCGTCGCAGCCGGTGGTCAGGCCGGTCGTCAGGGCGATGGCCACCACGGTGGCGGCGGCGGTGGCGGTACGGCGAAGGCTGCGCCGGCGGCTCGCGGCCATGGATCTCGGTCCTCCCCTTGGGACAGGGCCGGACGGCCCGTGTGCGGTGCGACGGCGGGCGTACGGCAGGGTCCGCCGTACGCCCGTGGTGCTGTACTGCTCTGTACCGCTAGGGACGCTCCCGGGGGCGGCCGAGTTGCGCGCCCTTGGCATCCCCTTTACCCGTTACCTTTCGAGGGCCGCGGCGAGCGCCTTGCGCTGGAGTTCGGCGAGCTCCGTGCAGCCCGCGGCGGCGAGGTCGAGCAGGGCGTTGAGTTCGTCGCGGGCGAAGGGCTCGGCCTCGGCGGTGCCCTGGACCTCGACGAAGCGGCCGTCGCCGGTGCAGACGACGTTCATGTCGGTGTCCGCGCGGACGTCCTCCTCGTAGCGCAGGTCGAGGAGCGGGGTGCCGTCGACGATGCCGACGGAGACGGCGGAGACGGTGCCGGTGAGCGGCTTGCGGCTGGGCCTGATCAGCTTCTTGGTGTGCTGGGCCCAGGTGATGGCGTCGGCGAGGGCGACGTAGGCGCCGGTGATGGCGGCGGTCCGGGTGCCGCCGTCGGCCTGGAGGACGTCGCAGTCCAGGACGATGGTGTTCTCGCCGAGTGCCTTGTAGTCGATGACGGCGCGCAGGGACCGGCCGATGAGGCGGCTGATCTCGTGGGTGCGGCCGCCGATGCGGCCCTTGACGGACTCGCGGTCGCCGCGGGTGTTGGTGGCCCGGGGGAGCATGGCGTACTCGGCGGTGACCCACCCTTCGCCGCTGCCCTTGCGCCAGCGGGGGACGCCTTCGGTGACGGAGGCGTTGCAGAGGACCTTGGTGTCGCCGAAGGAGACGAGGACGGAGCCTTCGGCGTGCTTGCTCCAGCCGCGTTCGATGGTGACGGGGCGGAGCTGTTGGGGGGTGCGGCCGTCGATTCGTGACATGCGGGTGAGCCTAGCGGCCCATGGCGAAGGGGCCTCTCCCGCGGTGGGAGAGGCCCCTTGCCGGTGAACCCGGTGGTTCACATCATGTCTTCGATCTCCGCCGCGATCGGGTCGGCGTCGGTGCCGATGACGACCTGGATGGCGGTGCCCATCTTGACGACGCCGTGGGCGCCGGCGGCCTTGAGGGCGGCTTCGTTGACCAGGGCCGGGTCGTTGACCTCGGTGCGGAGTCGGGTGATGCAGCCTTCGATCTCGTCGATGTTGTCGATGCCGCCGAGGCCGGCGACGATCTTCTCAGCCTTGCTGGCCATGTTGGTTCTCCCTGATCCGAGCCGCTTTGTCGCAGTAACCCACAGTTGGCCCAACTTCGCGAGCGGTCATGCGGTGGGTACCGAATGATGGCGGTCACGACGGCGGAGCCGTCCTTCTACTGGTCTACACCAGTGTACCGGCGACCGATCGGAGACCGGATGAGTGCCGAGAGCACGGTCAGTCCCGCCCGCCTCCGCTGGAACAAGGCGTTCCAGGGGCTGCAGAAGATGGGCCGCAGTCTGCAACTGCCCATCGCGGTCCTGCCCGCCGCCGGCATTCTCAACCGGCTCGGCCAGCCGGACGTGTTCGGGGACGACGGCCTGGGGTGGTCGAACGTCTCGAAGGTGATGACGGGCGCGGGCGGTGCGCTGCTCGACGGGTCGCTGGGACTGCCGATGCTGTTCTGCGTGGGCGTGGCCATCGGGATGGCGAAGAAGGCCGACGGTTCGACGGCGCTGGCCGCGGTGGCGGGTTTCCTCGTCTACTACAACGTGCTGCGGCAGTTCCCGGAGGACTGCCCGGAGGGGTCGAAGGCCGTCCCGCAGATCGGCTGCCAGGTGACCGACGGGTCGGGGGAGGTGACGGCGTTCGTCTTCCAGAACCCGGGGGTCTTCGGCGGGATCGTGATGGGGCTGCTGACGGCGTACTTCTGGCAGCGGTTCCACCGGACGAGGCTGGTGGACTGGCTGGGCTTCTTCAACGGGCGGCGGCTGGTGCCGATCGTCATGGCGTTCGTGGCGATCGTGTTCGCGGCGCTGTGCCTGTGGGTGTGGCCGCCGGTCGGTGATGCGCTGGAGAGTTTCAGCAACTGGATGACGGGGATCGGCGCGTGGGGTTCGGGGGTGTTCGGGCTGGCGAACCGGGCACTGCTGGTGATCGGTCTGCATCAGTTCCTGAACGTGCCGATGTGGTTCCAGTTCGGTTCGTACACGAAGCCGGACGGCACGGTGGTGCACGGCGACATCAACATGTTCCTGGCGGGTGATCCCCACGCGGGTCAGTTCACGACCGGCTTCTTCCCGATCATGATGTTCGCGCTGCCGGCGGCGGCGCTGGCGATCACGCACTGCGCGAGGCCGGACCGGCGCAAGGAGGTCGGCGGTCTGATGCTGTCGGTGGGGCTGACGTCGTTCGTGACGGGGATCACGGAGCCGCTGGAGTACTCGTTCATGTTCGTCGCTCCCCTTCTGTACGCGGTGCACGCGGTGCTGACGGGGGTGTCGATGGCGGTGTCGTGGGCGCTGGGGGTGAAGGACGGGTTCAGCTTCTCGGCAGGGCTGATCGACTACGTCATCAACTGGAACCTGGCGACGAAGCCGTGGCTGATCATTCCGGTCGGGCTGTGCTTCGCGGCGGTCTACTACGCGGTTTTCCGGTTCGCGATCACGAAGTTCGACCTCAGGACCCCGGGGCGGGAGCCCTCGGAGGAGGTGGAGGACGTCACCAAGGTGTAGACCTCTTCCGTTCCTCACGTACCCTTTGAGGGTGGTCTCGCGAAGGCCCCCGGACCGACGGTCCGGGGGCCTTCTCCGCGCCCTCCCGAGCCTGTGATCAGGGGACTTGGCCGGGTACTGCGCGTAGCGCCGCGGTCGCGGAACAGCGGGTTCCTTACGCGGCCTTCATCGTGCTACAACAGGTCTACACCACTGAGTGGTGTAGACCACCACCCGATGGAGGAAGCATGAGCACCGCCACCGACACGGCGGCCCCCGCAAAGAAGCGGGGATCCGGTCTTTTCCAGGGGCTGCAGAAAGTAGGACGCAGCCTCCAGCTCCCGATCGCCGTGCTGCCGGCGGCGGGCATCATGGTCCGGCTCGGCCAGGACGACATCTTCGGCAAGGACGGCCTCGGCTGGGACAAGGTCGCCGCCGTCTTCAACAACGCGGGCGGTGCCCTCACCGGCTCGCTGCCGATCCTGTTCTGCATAGGCGTGGCCATCGGCTTCGCCAAGAAGGCCGATGGCTCGACGGCACTGGCCGCGGTGGTCGGCTTCCTCGTCTACAGCAAGGTCCTGGAGGCCTTCCCGGTCACCGAGGCGGTGGTCAAGCAGGGCGAGGACGTCGCCGCGACGTACAACGACCCGGGTGTGCTCGGCGGCATCATCATGGGTCTGCTGGCCGCCGTGCTGTGGCAGCGGTACCACCGCAAGAAGCTGGTGGACTGGCTCGGCTTCTTCAACGGCCGCCGCCTGGTGCCGATCATCATGGCGTTCGTCGGCATCGTGGTGGGTGTCTTCTTCGGTCTGGTCTGGGAGCCCATCGGCGACGGCATCTCGAACTTCGGCGAGTGGATGACCGGCCTCGGCGCGGGTGGCGCGGCCCTGTTCGGCGGCGTGAACCGCGCGCTGATCCCGGTCGGCATGCACCAGTTCGTGAACACGGTGGCCTGGTTCCAGCTCGGCGACTTCACCAACGCCGCGGGCGACGTCGTGCACGGTGACATCACCCGCTTCCTCGCCGGCGACCCCGACGCGGGCATCTTCCAGTCCGGCTTCTTCCCGATCATGATGTTCGGTCTGCCGGCCGCCGCCATCGCCATCGCGCACTGCGCCCGGCCCGAGCGCCGCAAGGCCGTGATGGGCATGATGGTCTCGCTGGCCGCGACCTCGTTCGTCACGGGTGTGACCGAGCCGATCGAGTTCTCGTTCATGTTCATCGCGCCGGTCCTGTACGTGCTGCACGCGGTGCTGACCGCCGTCTCGATGGCGGTGACGTGGGGCCTGGGTGTGCACGCCGGCTTCAACTTCTCGGCCGGTTTCATCGACTACGCCCTCAACTGGCACCTGGCCACCAAGCCATGGCTGATCATCCCGATCGGCCTGGTGTTCGCGGCGATCTACTACGTGACGTTCCGTTTCGCGATCATCAAGTTCAACCTGAAAACCCCGGGCCGCGAGCCCGAGGAGGAGATCGAGGACCTCACCAAGGCGTGAGCCCCGGCCGCCCGACGTGCGGAAGGCCCCGGAAACCGCGAGGTTCCGGGGCCTTCCCCCGTCTCCGGGGTGCCGGGGCCCTCCCCCGTGTCAGGGCGCCTGGGGTTCAGATCTCGTACACCGCGCCCGCAGCGGCGACGTCCACGGGCCCGTCGTAGACCTCGCGCGCGTCGGCGCGGTTGACCTCCGGGTCGGTCCACGGGGGGATGTGGGTGAGCACCAGGCGCCGGGCGCCGGACCGGGCGGCGCTCTCGCCGGCCTCGCGTCCGTTGAGGTGGAGGTCGGGGATGTTCTCCTTGCCGTGCGTGAAGGCGGCCTCGCACAGGAACAGGTCGGTGTCGCGGGCGAGTTCGTCCAGCACGGGGGTGGCGCCCGTGTCGCCGGAGTACGTCAGTGAGCGGCCGCCGTGCTCGACGCGGACGGCGTAGGCCTCCACGGGGTGGGCGACGCGCTCGGTGTGCACGGTGAACGGTCCGACCTCGAAGGTGGACGGCTTGACCGTGTGGAAGTCGAACACCTCGCTCATGGAGGAGGCGGAGGGGGTGTCGGCGTAGGCGGTGGTCAGCCGGTGCTCGGTGCCCTCGGGTCCGTAGACCGGGATGGGGGCGCAGCGGCCGCCGTCGTGCCGGTAGTAGCGCGCCACGAAGTAGGCGCACATGTCGATGCAGTGGTCGGCGTGGAGATGACTGAGGAAGATCGCGTCGAGGTCGTAGAGACCGCAGTGGCGCTGCAGCTCGCCGAGGGCGCCGTTGCCCATGTCGAGGAGCAGCCGGAAGCCGTCGGCCTCGACGAGGTAGCTCGAGCAGGCCGATTCCGCGGACGGGAACGACCCCGAGCAGCCGACGACGGTGAGCTTCATGAAGCAGAAACCTCCGCTGGCGGGTGTGGAGAGACGGGGGTCGTGCGGTTTGTCGAGCGTAAGGCGCAAAACCTGTGGTCGCTCCTCCGCCAGGGGCCGTTGTGGGCGAACTCACCTGTGGGATCACCGGTTCGGCTGGACGTGGGGCGCGCGGGACCACCGAGGGGGCGTGCGACGGTGGCGTACGCCGGTACGGTCGTCGGTATGGACACGTCATGGTGGCTCGTCTTCGCGGCGGTCGTGCTGCTCGCGCTCGTCGCCACGGTCGTCGACGGCTGGGGCCGGGGGCGAAAACCCCGCGGTCCGGGGCGGCGCCCCCGTGACCGGCGCGGGCCCGGGGACTGACCTGCGGCATGCGAAACCCCGGCTGCCGTCGCGGGACGCGGGACGGTGGCCGGGGTGCGGTTCGCGCGGTGTCCCGCGCCCCTTGCGGACGGCGCGGGAGGACCGTCAGGCCCAGAGCTGGCCGTGGAGGGTTTCGATGGCGGCCTCGGTGGTCTCGGCGGTGTAGACGCCGGTCGACAGGTACTTCCAGCCGCCGTCCGCGACGACGAAGACGATGTCCGCGCTCTCGCCGGCCTTGACCGCCTTCCTGCCGACGCCGATCGCGGCGTGCAGGGCGGCGCCGGTGGAGACGCCCGCGAAGATGCCCTCCTGCTGGAGCAGCTCGCGGGTGCGGGTGACCGCGTCGGCGGAGCCCACGGAGAAGCGGGTGGTGAGCACGGAGGCGTCGTACAGCTCGGGCACGAAGCCCTCGTCGAGGTTGCGCAGGCCGTACACGAGGTCGTCGTAGCGCGGTTCGGCGGCGACGATCTTCACGTCGGGCTTGTGCTCGCGCAGGTAGCGGCCGACGCCCATCAGGGTGCCGGTGGTGCCGAGCCCGGCCACGAAGTGGGTGACCGAGGGCAGGTCGGCGAGGATCTCGGGGCCGGTGCCGGCGTAGTGGGCGCCCGCGTTGTCCGGGTTGCCGTACTGGTAGAGCATGACCCAGTCCGGGTGCTCGGCCGAGAGTTCCTTGGCGACCCGCACGGCGGTGTTGGAGCCGCCCGCGGCCGGGGAGGAGATGATCTCCGCGCCCCACATGGCGAGCAGGTCCCGGCGTTCCTGGGAGGTGTTCTCCGGCATCACGCAGACGATGCGGTAGCCCTTGAGCTTGGCGGCCATGGCCAGCGAGATGCCGGTGTTGCCGCTGGTGGGCTCCAGGATCGTGCAGCCCTTGGTGAGGCGGCCGTCCTTCTCGGCCTGCTCGATCATGTGGAGCGCGGGGCGGTCCTTGATCGAGCCGGTCGGGTTGCGGTCCTCCAGCTTGGCCCAGATCCGGACGTCCTCGGACGGCGACAGCCGCGGCAGGCGCACCAGAGGGGTGTTGCCCACCGCGGCCAGCGGGGAGTCGTAGCGCATCGGCGATCAGGCCATGCCGCCGGCCACGGCCGGCAGGATCGTGATGCTGTCGCCGTCGGACAGCTTGGTGTCGATGCCGTCGAGGAAACGGACGTCCTCGTCGTTCAGGTAGACGTTGACGAAGCGGCGGAGCTGCTCGCCGTCGACGATGCGGGCCTGGATGCCCGCGTGCCGGGTCTCGAGGTCGGCGAAGAGCTTGGCGAGGGTGTCCCCGTTGCCCTCCACCGCCTTCTGGCCGTCGGTGTACTGGCGGAAGATGGTCGGGATGCGGACCTCGATGGCCATGGCTGAGTGCTCCTGTCGGGAGGTGGTCGTGGGTTCGTAGGGCGCGGCGGCACACGTCGGCACGCACGCCGCGGCTCACGGCCGTACGGCGGCGGCGAGGATCAACAGATGGCGCTTTTCAGCCTGCACAGGTCGACGTGCAGCCGCGCCACGAGCAGCGTGCCCGGCGCCTTTTCGCTCACGTCGAGAAGAACCATGGGCTCATCGTATCGATTCCCGGTCCGGCTTCCGGAGTGTGATCTCACCTGCTGGACCTTTTCCGTCCGGTGGGCGGGATCAGTACGCCTCGACGACCTTGACCTCCTCCTCCGTGACCTCGCCCTCCACGATGCGGAACGAGCGGAACTGGAACTCGCCGACGCCGTCGGTGTCCGCGGTGGAGACGAGGACGTAGTGGGCGCCGGGCTCGTTGGCGTAGGTGATGTCGGTGCGGGAGGGGTGGGCCTCGGTGGCGGTGTGGGAGTGGTAGATGACCACCGGCTCCTCGTCGCGGTCGTCCATCTCGCGGTAGAGCTTGAGGAGGTCGTGCGAATCGAACTCGTAGAAGGTGGGCGAGCGGGCGGCGTTGAGCATGGGGACGAACCGCTCGGGGCGGCCCTCTCCGACGGGGCCGGCCACCACGCCGCACGCCTCGTCGGGGTGGTCGGCGCGCGCGTGGGCGACGATCTGGTCGTACAGGGCCTGTGTGATGGTCAGCATGCGGCCAGGATAAGCAGACGGGCCCCTCCGTACCGGTGGGTGGTACGGAGGGGCCCACATACCGGACAGCGTCAGCCGATGCTCTCGAACTCCGGCTCGCCGGGCCGCTCGGTGATCTGCGGGTTGCGGCTCCTGAGCACCGCCCAGCCGATGCCGAGGGCGACGGACCAGCCGGCCATCACGTACAGGCAGACGCGGGCGTCGGCGTCGTAGGCGATCAGGCAGGTGACGAAGAGCAGGAAGGCGATGGCGACGCAGGAGCAGACCGAGCCGCCGGGCGCCGGGAAGGAGGAGGCGGGCAGGCGGCCCGCGACGACCTTGCGGCGGTAGAGCACGTGGCTGATGAGGATCATCAGCCACGTCCAGATGCCGGCGGCGGTGGCGACGGAGGTGACGTAGCCGAACGCCTTCTCCGGGACGAGGTAGTTGAGGACCACGCCGATGGCCATGAAGACGACCGAGACGGAGATGCCGATGGCCGGGGTCTTGGTCGAGGACAGCCTGTTGAAGACCTTGGGGGCCTCGCCGTTGTCCGCGAGGGTGCGCAGCATGCGGCCCGTGGAGTACATGCCGGAGTTGCAGGACGACAGGGCGGCGGTGAGCACCACGAAGTTGACGATGCCGGCGCCGGCCGGGATGCCGATGACCGCGAAGGCCTCCACGAAGGGGCTGACGCCCTCGGCGAACTCGGTCCACTTGACGACGGCCAGGATGACGGTGAGGGCGCCCACGTAGAAGAGGGCGATGCGCCAGGGCAGGGTGTTGATCGCCTTGGGGAGGGTCTTCTCCGGGTTCTCGGACTCACCGGCGGTGACGCCGACCAGTTCGACGGCGAGGTAGGCGAACATGACGCCCTGGAGGGTCATCAGGGACGAGCCGATGCCCTTGGGGAAGAAGCCGTCGAACTCCCACAGGTTGGAGACGGCGGCGGTGTCGCCGGCCTGGCTGAAGCCGAAGGTGATGACGCCGATGCCGATCACGATCATGCCGATGATGGCGGTGACCTTGACCATCGAGAACCAGAACTCGATCTCGCCGAACAGCTTCACCGAGATCAGGTTGGCCACGAACAGCAGCACCAGGAAGACCAGGGCCGAGACCCATTGCGGGATGTCCGGGAACCAGTAGTGGATGTAGATGGCGGCGGCGGTGAGTTCCGCCATGCCGGTGACCACCCACATCAGCCAGTACGTCCAGCCGGTGAAGTATCCGAAGAAGGGGCCGAGGAACTCGCGCGAGTACTCGGCAAAGGAGCCGGAGACGGGACGGTAGAGGAGCAGCTCGCCGAGCGCCCGCATGATGAAGAAAATGATCACACCCGCGAGGGCGTACATGAGGATGATGCTGGGACCGGCCTTGGCGATGTTGGCCCCGGCGCCCAGGAAGAGGCCGACGCCGATGGCGCCGCCGATCGCGATCATCTGGACCTGGCGGCTGTTGAGACCGCGCTCGTACCCCTCTTCGGGGGCCTTGTCCGTGTCGACCTGCGCAGAGGTCATGTGTGGTGCGCCTTTCTCCATGCCGACCCGGACCTTGACTCGGCCGCGGATCGGGTCTCGATCCCCCCGGATGATGGAGCTGAGCGGGCCTCACATCCCGCTCGGTGCCTGGCCGGCGGTCCGCCGGCTCGGTGGCGCACCCGGCCGAACATTCGGGTGGTGTTCGCCGGGCGGTCGTGAAGATGTACCACGACCGCGACCCTGATCACAGGGGTGGATGGTGATGTGTCCCACACGGAGAAGCGGACAAAGGGCGCCCCTTTCGAGCAAAAGAGGCGCACCTTTGACGGGATCGTTATCCGGATTTGAGGCTCCGCTGAGCGGACGCCCTGCTACGGAACGTGGCGGAATCGCCCGGTTCAGGGCATGAGTGTCGCGACGAGCGACTCCTGGAGCCCGCCGAGCCACAGGTAGGCCATCACCATCGGCTTGCGCGGGTCCTCGTCCGGGAGCCGGTAGAGCAGGTCGGTGTCGTCCTCGTCGGCGATCTCGAGCCGGGCGCCGATCGCCAGGCGCAGGTCGTTCAGGGCGCCGAGCCACTGCCGGGACTCCTCCGCCGACAGCTTCAGCACCGCCCCGCCGTCACCCGCGGACTGCGCGGCCACGGCGTCCAGGGCACGGATCACCGCGAGGGCGCTCTCCCGCTTGCCGGCCCGCAGGTCGTTCTCGGTGTAGCGGCGGAACTCCGCGGAGTGCGCCCGCTGCTCCTCGGCCTCCCGGGCCTGCGGGGTGCCCTCGGGGTCGCCGTAGGCGTCCGGGAACAGGCGGCGCAGCACCGGGTCGGAGGGCGGCTCGCTCGGACCCTCGGCGAACAGCTCGGCGAGCGGGTCGTCGGAGGCGTCCTCGGCGGGGCCGGGCCCGATCAGCTCCAGGAGCTGCACGGCCAGGGAGCGGATGATGGAGATCTCGACGTCGTCGAGGGCGACGGCCGCGCCGCCGCCGGGGAGCGGTTCGAATTGTCCGGGCATGGAGGCGATTCAGCTACTTCCGTCCTGCGGGCGGGCGTGGGTCATTTCCGGTCCTGCTGGAGGGTGGCCCACAGGCCGTAGCCGTGCATGGCCTGCACGTCCCGTTCCATCTCCTCCCGGCTGCCGCTGGAGACGACCGCCCGGCCCTTGTGGTGGACGTCCATCATGAGCTTGGTGGCCTTGTCCTTGGAGTAGCCGAAGTACGTCTGGAAGACGTAGGTCACGTAGCTCATGAGGTTGACGGGGTCGTTGTGCACGATCGTCACCCAGGGCACGTCGGGCTCGGGTACGGCGAAGACCTCCTCCGCCGACTCGGTCTTCTCGATCTCCATGGGTGCGGCTGCCGTCACACTGCCCATGCTGCCACCACAGGGGGCCACCCGCACAAACGGGCCTGTGGCAGGCGCCACGCGAACCCGGCGGGCCCCGAAATCGTCAGAGTGACGAAATGGGGGTACGATCCGTCGTATGCCGCAAACACCGGGGGACGACCCCCGGACCCCCGGCCGCACCGGGGGCACCCGGCACGTGATGGCTAGGAGAAGTTTCGTGGACGCAGCGGACCTTGGGCTGCCGGTGGACGTCCCCTCGACGGCGCTCTTCACGGACCAGTACGAGCTGACCATGCTCCAAGCCGCCCTGAAGGCCGGTACGGCCGGGCGGCGGAGCGTGTTCGAGGTCTTCACCCGCAGGCTGCCGGACGGCCGCCGCTACGGCGTCGTGGCGGGCACCGGGCGGGTGCTGGACGCGGTGGAGAACTTCCGCTTCGACGCGGGCGTGCTGCGCTTCCTGCGCGAGCGGGACATCGTCGACGAGGAGACCCTGGACTGGCTGGCGCAGTACCGGTTCGGCGGGGACATCTGGGGCTACCCCGAGGGCGAGGTGTACTTCCCCGGGTCGCCGGTGATGCGGGTCGAGGGCACCTTCGGCGAGTGCGTGCTGCTGGAGACGGTGATCCTCTCCATCCTCAACCACGACTCGGCGATCGCGGCCGCCGCCTCCCGCATGTCGTCCGCGGCCGGACAGCGCCCGCTGATCGAGATGGGCGCCCGCCGCACCCACGAGCTGGCCGCCGTCGCCGCCGCCCGCTCGGCCTACGTCGGCGGCTTCGCGACCACCTCCGACCTGGCGGCCGGCTTCCGCTACAACATCCCCACCGTCGGCACCTCCGCCCACGCCTTCACCCTCCTGCACGACAACGAGCGCGACGCCTTCCGCGCCCAGGTGGACTCCCTGGGCCGGGGCACCACGCTCCTGGTGGACACCTACGACGTCGCCGAGGCCGTCCGCACGGCCGTGGAGGTCGCCGGGCCCGAGCTGGGCGCGGTGCGCATCGACTCCGGCGACCTGCTGCTCGTCGCCCACCGGGTGCGCCAGCAGCTCGACGAGCTGGGCGCCACCGACACGAAGATCGTGGTGACCTCGGACCTGGACGAGTACGCCATCGCCTCGCTGGCGGCGGCGCCCGTGGACGCGTACGGCGTCGGCACCCAGCTCGTGACCGGCTCCGGGCACCCGACGGCCTCGATGGTCTACAAGCTGGTCGCCCGCGCCGAGTCCGGCGAGGAGGGGGCGCCGCTGGTGCCGGTGGCCAAGAAGTCCACCGGCGGCAAGACCTCGGTCGGCGGCCGCAAGTGGGCCGCCCGGCGGCTGGCCGCGGACGGGCACGCCGAGGCCGAGGTGGTCGGCACCGGTCCGGTCCCCGACGAGCTGGCCGACCGGCAGCTCCTGGTCGAGCTGGTCAAGGGCGGGGAGGTGGTCGCCCGCGAGCCGCTGGACGCCGCCCGGGACCGCCACGCGGCGGCCCGCGCCAACCTGCCGCTGTCCGCCACCCAGCTCTCCCGAGGGGAACCCGTCATTCCGACGGAGTACGCGCACGGGGGCTCGGGTAGCTAGAGCTGGTGCGGCCCCACAAGGGCCGAATCAGCCCCGTACCACCCGACGAACCAGCCCGCCCGTACCGCACCGACCCACCAGTCGACCCAGTCGAAGGACACCGACCATGCGCCGCGCCTTGATCGTCGTAGACGTGCAGAACGACTTCTGCGAGGGAGGCAGCCTCGCGGTGTCCGGCGGTGCCGACGTGGCCGCCGCCATCACCGAGCTGATCGGGCAGGCGCCCGCCGGCTACCGACACGTGGTGGCCACCCGCGACCACCACATCGCGCCGGGCGGCCACTTCGCCGACAACCCCGACTACGTCCACTCCTGGCCGGCGCACTGCGTCGCCGGTACCGAGGGGGTCGGCTTCCACCCGAACTTCGCCCCGGCCGTCGCCTCCGGCGCGATAGACGCCGTCTTCGACAAGGGGGCGTACACCGCCGCCTACAGCGGCTTCGAGGGCACCGACGAGAACGGCACCGGCCTCGCCGCGTGGCTGCGGGAGCGGGAGATCGACGAGGTCGACGTCGTGGGCATCGCCACCGACCACTGCGTGCGCGCCACCGCCCTGGACGCCGCCCGCGAGGGCTTCCGTACGCAGGTGCTGCTCGACCTGACCGCCGGGGTGGCCGTGGACACCACCGAGCGGGCCCTGGAGGAGCTGCGGGAGGCGGGCGTGGAGCTGTCCGGGAAGCCGGTCGTGCAGTAGCTCCCCCGTCGGCTCCTAGGTCTGCGCGGCCGGGCGTCCGAGCAGGGCCCGGACCGGGTGCCACAGCTCCTGGACCAGCTCCGGGCCGCCCACCGCCCCGGCCGCCGGTGCCGTGCGCCATATCAGGCCGTCCGGGTGGTGCAGGACCGCGGTGACCTCGTCCGGGGTGGGCGGGGCCGCGTTGCCCCGCAGGTAGACGCTGCGCAGCCCCAGGTTGCGCAGCCTGGTCAGGGCGCGCGCCCGGTTCTGGGCGTGGACGAGGAAGCGCACTCCCCCGGGCTCCCGGCCGGCGGGGCTGGGCAGGTTCAGTGCCACCACCACCGTGCCGTTCGGCAGCTTGCAGAAGCCTCCTGCGGCCATGCGGTCATACCCCCGAGTCAGCCTGGGCCGGTCCGGTTGCCGGACCCGGTGTCAATAAGAGAACCACAGGACGCACCTAAACACGGATCGGCGGCGACCCGCCAGGGGGTCACCGCCGATCATGCTCTGACCTGGGCAGATGCTATTTACCTGCCCGCGGGGCCGACCTCCAGCTCGATCGTCGAGCCGTTCTTGGCCTCCTTGAGGATCTTGATCTTCGTGTTGGTGTCAGTGACCTGGACACCGCCGGTCGGGTTCGCCGGGTCCCAGTAGTCGTCCTTGCGGTCGTTGAAGACCGAGACGCCCTTGGAGCCCGGGACGTACTTCGCGACGTCCGCCTTGTGCAGCGTCATGCCGTCCGTGCGGTAGAGGCTGAACGGCGAGTCGTACGCCTGCATGCGGTTGCGCATGAGCGTGCCGTCCTTCCACTTCAGCGCGGTCGGGTGCGAGTCGATCGGCAGGACCAGGCCCTTGCCGGGGTGCTGGCTGGTGTTGTTGTCCGCCTGGGAGGTGTCCCACTTCCAGATCAGCAGGCCGTTCTGGTACGCGTAGTGCTCGACCCAGTCCGGGCGCTCGGTGAAGCCGAAGTTGTACGGGCCGGTCTTCAGCGTCTTGTCGAACGACTCGTACTGCCGGTTCTCGGCGATGTAGTACTGCGCGTAGTCCTTGGTGAAGGACGCGCCCTTGCGGGTGAAGCCGTCCGCCGTCCACGCGGCGTCCTCGGTCTCCGCGTCGTCGGAGAAGAGGGTCTCGCCGTCGGCCGTCACCGCGATCTGGTCGGCGGTGAAGCCCTTCATGGCCAGGCCGCCGTCGGTCTGGTAGCGGAAGCGCAGGTCGATCTTCCGGCCGGCGTAGGCGTCCAGCGGGTAGACCAGCTTGCCGTAGGCGTCCACGGTGGCGCTCAGGGCGGGCTTGTCGCTGCCGTCGCGCTGGATCGGCTGCCCGTCGAAGGTGCCGTCGAGCGCGGTCCAGTTGGCGCCGTCGTCGGTGGACACCTCGGTGTAGAGGAAGTCGTAGTTGGCCTCGATGTCGTACCAGCCGTCCAGGGTGAGGGCGGCGGACGACTTGCCGGTGAGGTCGACGCTGCGGGTCAGGGTGTTCTTGAGGTCGTTGCCGCTGCCGCTCCACCACTGGGTCTCGCCCTGGGCGGGGGGAACGATCTCGGTGGTGACCGCCTTCTTCGGCAGCTCGACGACCAGGCCCTGCTTGTGCTTGGTGTTGTACTCGGCCAGGCCCAGCTTGTGCCAGGAGTTGACGCCCGCCTTGGCGGTGTCGTAGTTCAGCCAGCCGAGCTGGAGCTTGTCCCAGGCGTTCATGTCGCCGGGCAGGTCGCCGATCTCGTTGCGGCCGGTGCCGAGCCAGGAGCCGGACGACATCAGCGTCCAGAAGCCGGTGGAGTTGTCGCCGCCGTTGGTGTCGTAGAGGTCCGGCAGACCGAGGTCGTGGCCGTACTCGTGGGCGAAGACGCCCAGTCCGCCGTTCTCCGGCTGGATGGTGTAGTCGCCGACCCAGATGCCGGTGTCGCCGATCTGGGTGCCGCCGAGCTTGTTGCCGGCCGGGCCGGTGGCGCCGGCGTCGGTGCCGAAGGCGTACCAGCGGTGGGCCCAGATGGCGTCCTCGCCCTGCGCGCCGCCGCCCGCGGACTCGTCCTCGCCGGCGTGCACGATCTGGAAGTGGTCGATGTAGCCGTCGGGCTCGTTGAAGTCGCCGTCGCCGTCGTAGTCGTAGCGGTCCCACTGGTCGTACTGGGAGAGCTGGGCCTTGATCTGGGCGTCGGTGCGGCCGGCCGCCTTCTGGTCGGCGACCCAGGCGGTGACGCCGTCCTGCACCGCGTACCAGGCGCAGTTGTCCGGGTCGCACTTGTTGGAGCCGTAACGGGCTTCGTTGTAGGGGACCTTGACCCAGTCGGAGACCTCGCCGTCGACCGAGTAGCGGCCGGAGGACTGCTTCTCGTAGTAGGTCTTGACGGAGTTGACGCCCTTGCCGGAGCCGAAGTACAGGTCCTGGTAGTGCTCCTGGCCGTAGTCCTCCTGCCAGGCCGTGGAGTTGTCCTTCTTGCGGTTCGGCTTGGCGATCTCGTTGTGCAGCGGGCCGGGGGTGCCGCCGTAGCGGCTGTCGACCTTGTCGCCGAACTCGACCAGGATGGTGAAGATCTTGTCGGTCTTCTCCCGGCCCAGCTCGACGTACTTGGCGTCGCCCTTCTTGCTCTTGAGCTGGACGACGTTGGAGCCGTCCTTCTTCTTCACCGAGGCCTTGCCGGATATGACCTGGTTCAGGGCCTCCTCACGCTGGGCGGCCTGAGTGTCGCTCAGGGGGCCCTTGAGGTCGTGGGAGCGCGTGGTCTTCTCGGGGCTGGGGTCGTGCCGGTTCACGGCCTCGGGCCGGGACGGCGAGTCCGCCTGCGCCACGCCCGCCGCGGAGAACGTGGCGGCCGCCGCGGCGAATGCGACGGTTGTCGCCGCCGTTCTGAACTTCCAAGATCTACTGGACACTTGAGTTCCTCCCCCGCGTCCACGCGCGCGGAAGGGGGGACAAGAACAGAGCAAAGTCCGCGCACACGTGATCAACGCGTGTAGTCAAGTGACGACATTTGACTAGAGCTTCGACGGAAAAGACAGACCTTGACTTGAGCAGAACAAGTGCACTATGCGGAGTGGACGTTCGCTTTGCGGACACCGGATCGTGACCTCCGCCGGTTCGCAGGGGACCCGGCCGGTTCCGGCGGGCGCGCGGGACCGTCCGCTTCCCGGACATCATGAATCCGTGCGCCCCCCGTGCATCGGCCGTGCCGGTTAGGTCGTGCTTACTACCGTTTCCACTCGGGCACACAGCGGGTTAGAGTCGCTTGGCGGAACGCCCGGAGACCGGCGGAAAGCCAGGCCGACAGCCCGTCTCACCCCCTGACTGCCTTCCGAGGACACGATGGCCATGCCCCGTCCGACTGCCGCACAGTTCGCCTACGGTTCGTGCACCGTGATCTTCTCGACACTCGCCATGCTGCTGCTGTCGCAGACGAGTTCGGGTCCCGGAGTCGCCCTCGTCGCCGTCGCGGCCCTCGCCCTCGGGCTGCTGGTCGCCGTGGCGGTCCCGCTGCTCGCCACCCGCACGGCCACCGCCGCGCCGGCCCGCGGCATCGCCACCGCCCGGGAGCCGGTACGGATCCCCGCCTCGGCCCGCGTCACCGCGGGCACCGCCGAGTCGACGCGTGGGCGGGCCGCCTGAGACGGAGTGCGGGGCCGGTGCCGCTCACCGCGGCACCTGGACCCGTGACCGTCAACGGGTGCTGACCACCACCGTCTTGGCCGCCTTGTCGTGCAGGCCCTGCTTGTAGGGCTTGTCGAAGAAGCTCCAGCCGCCCGCGATGATCGTCCACACGCAGGCGCAGCAGAAGGCGAACGGGATCCACAGCACCAGGGCCCGGATCAGCGACGTCTGCACCGACGGTGTCGCCCCGTTGTCCAGGTTGGCCACCCGCAGCCCGAGCCACTTCTTGCCCAGGGTCTGGCCCGTGGCCGTGGTCATGTAGGTGTCGTAGGCGATGTAGAGCACGGCGGCGATCACGGACTGCCCGAAGGACTTGCCCACGGAGACCTCGTCGCCGTTCACCTGGTACTCCTGGACGTTGAACGCCCAACTGAGCAGCCAGACCACGATGCCCACGAGGATCATGTCGATGATCCGCGCGAGCGTGCGCCGCCCGCTGTCGGCGAGCGGGGGCATCCCGGCCAGCGGATCGGTGGGGTAACCGCCACCACCGTAGGGACCACCACCGCCGTAGGGCCCACCACCGCCGTACGGACCGCCGCCACCGTAGGGACCGCCGCCACCGGGGGGCGGGGCGCCGTGGGAGCCGCCGTAGGGCCCCTCGCCGCCGGGGGGCGGAGGCGGGTTGTCGTAGGGGTTCTTCCTCAGCGGGTCGTCGTCCGGCGGCTGCTGCCCGCCGGCGCCGGGGGGCGGTTCGCTGCTCATGTCCCGAGTCGAACCCGGACTCCGTCGCGGCGCATCCGCCGAGGGCCGTCCGGTGGACGGGCGTGCGCCGTTCGGAGGCATTCGGTACGGCCCCGCCCGCCGGGCTAGCCCGCGACGAAGGTGTTGGCGGCCTTGTCGTGCCAGCACTGGTGCCAAGGCCGGTCGAACAGGCACCACACGACGCCGACCACACCGACGGCCAGGACGCCCGGGACGCTGTACACCAGCCACCGGCGCAGCGCCGCGCCGAAGGCCGGCGGCTCGTGGGCCTCGATGTCCCGCACCTCCAGACCGAGCAGCCTCTTGCCCAGGGTCCGGCCCCACTTGGCGGTGGGCAGCGCCTCGTAGACGACGCCGAAGAGCAGCAGGACGGCGAGCACGACGCCCAGGTACGCGGAGGTCGTGCCGTCCAGCAGCCAGACCGTGACGGTCTCGCCGGAGAGTTTCGCCCGGTCGATCTTGTCGTTGACGTGGTCGACGGCCTTCGTGCCGAGCGGTACGGCGGCCACGGCGGTGACGCCGGCGAGGACGACCGTGTCGATCAGCCGGGCGGCCAGCCGCTTGCCGAGCCCGGCGGGGCGGGCCGCCGCCTGACGCCGTGCGGCGGCCTGGAACACGTCCTCGACCGGCGGCTTCCAGGGGGCGACGGGCTGTTCCTCCCCCGCCCCGGCGAGCCGGTGCACCTGCTGTGCCCAGGACGTCTGTCCCCCGCCGGGACCGCCCGCCGCGACCGGCGCGGCGGGGGCCGCGGGCGCGGCGGGCGCGGCGGGCGCGGGCCGCGGCGGGGATGCCTGGTGCGGCACCGCGGGGGGCTGCGCCGCGGCGGCGCGGGCGGCGGCCGCCTTGCCGGCCCCGAAGCCCGGGCCCGAACCGGGACCGGAAGCAGGACCGGGACCGCCCGCGGGACCGGCGGCAGACGCGGGCCCGGCGGCGGACGCGGGCCCGGCGGACTGCGGACCCGTGCGCGGGGCCACCGCACGGAAGGTCATCGTGCCCTCGTCCTGCGCGGGAGCCGGGGCACCGCCCTGCGCCGGTGAACCCTGGGCGTCCGCCGTGGGGCGCCGGAAGACGAACGTGCTGTCGGTCCGCTCCTCCGAAGCGGAGGCGGGGGCCGGAACGGGAGCGGACCCGGAGGAAGCGGGGGAAGCGGGGGCCGGACCGGCGGAACCGGCGTCTCCGGCCGGCTGCCGGGTGTGCGGGACGCGCGGGTCCGCGCCCCGCGCCGGGCCCGGCCAGGCCCCCCTCCGGTCACCGGCGTCGGACGCGTCGGCGGAACCGGAGGGGTCCGGGGGGCCGGAAGGGTCCGAGGGGCCGGAGCGGTCGGCGCCCCAGGACGTGGCGGACTCCGGACGGCTGCCGTGCTGGGACGCGGCGGCGGGCGGCGTGTCCTCGACCGGGTCCTCGTCGAAGAAGTGCGGTCCCGTCTCCTCGACGGAGGGCCGTGCGCCGGGCGGCGGCGCGAGCGGCTCGCCGTCCTTGGGGGCGGGCCGGCTCGTGCCCGCCACCCAGGAGGCGCCGTTCCAGTACCGGACGTATCCAGGAATGGAGGGGTCCGGGTAATACCCTTCGCGGGGCCTGTCGTCGCCGGGGGCCGGGGTTGGGGCACTCATGTCCGTCGTCCCGTATCTGCTCGGGGGTTGATAGGGGGCTCCAACATCTATCAGACGGGCGCAATCCGCACCGCCGGTCCCGCCGTACCCACCCCTTTCCGGGCAACCTCGTGCCGGGACCTTCACACCTGGACCGGGGTTCGGAAAAAAGTTCCGCGAACCCGCGTAATGATCCGGCCTGCGGCCGCTCTCCCTGGGCAAGGACCGAACGAGACATGGGAGAGGAACCCGCCATGCACACCGACCCCACTGGTCACGCCCGCCCCGCCGTCGTGGAACGCGAGCTGGAGCTGCGGCTCATCCTGTCGCCGGAGCACGGCATCCCGGTGCCGGCGCGGCTCGCCTACCACACCGACGACCCCTACGCCGTCCACATCGCCTTCCACATCGACTCCGGCCACCCGGTGCACTGGACGTTCGCCCGCGACCTGCTGGTGGAGGGCGTCTTCCGGCCCTCCGGGCACGGGGACGTGCGGGTGTGGCCGTCGAAGACGGACGGCCGCAGCGTCGTCCTGGTCGCGCTGAGCAGCCCGGACGGCGACGCCCTCCTGGAGGCGCCCACCCCGCAGGTGTCGGCCTGGCTGGAGCGGACCCTGCGGGCGGTGCCGCCGGGGACGGAGGGCGCGCGGCTCGGCATCGACGACGGGCTGGCCGACTTGCTCGCCCGGTGAGGAGCTGCGGGGCTCAGAAGAGCTTGCCGGGGTTGAGGATGCCCAGCGGGTCGAAGACCTGTTTGACGGCCCGCTGCATCTCCAGTCCCACCGGGCCGATCTCCCGCGCCAGCCACTCCTTCTTCAGGACGCCCACGCCGTGCTCGCCGGTGATGGTGCCGTCGAGTTCCAGGCCGAGGGCCATGATCTCGTCGAAGGACTCGCGGGCGCGCCGGGACTCGTCGGGGTCCGAGGCGTCGAAGCAGACCGTCGGGTGGGTGTTGCCGTCGCCCGCGTGGGCGCAGACGCCGATGGTCAGGCCGTACTTCGCGGCGATCCGGTCGATGCCCTCCAGCATCTCGCCGAGCCGGGAGCGGGGCACGCACACGTCGTCGATCATCGTGGTGCCCTTGACGGCGTCGAGGGCCGTGAGGGCCAGGCGCCGGGCCTGGAGGAGGAGTTCGGACTCGGCGGCGTCCTCGGCGGGGACCACCTGGGTGGCGCCGGCGGCCTCGCACAGCGCGCCGACGGCGGCGAGGTCCGCGGCCGGGTCGGCGGTGTCGAAGGCGGCCAGGAGGAGCGCCTCGGTGGTCTCCGGCAGGCCCATGCGGGCGAGGTCGTTGACCGCCTTGACGGTCGTACGGTCCATCAGTTCGAGGAGGGACGGGACGTGGCCCCCCTCCATGATCCGGCAGATCGCGTCGCAGGCGGCCGACGCGGAGGAGAACTCGGCGGCCAGCACCAGTTGCGCGGGCGGCTTGGGACGCAGCGCCAGGACGGCGCGTACGACGATGCCGAGGGAGCCCTCGGAGCCCACGAAGAGCCGGGTGAGGTCGTACCCGGCGACGCCCTTGGCGGTACGGCGGCCGGTGGACATCAGGCGGCCGTCGGCGAGGACGACGTCGAGGCCGAGGACGTACTCGGCAGTCACCCCGTACTTGACGCAGCACAGCCCCCCGGAGGCGGTGCCGATGTTGCCGCCGATGGTGCACATCTCCCAACTGGAGGGGTCGGGAGGGTAGTAGAGGCCGTGTTCGTCGACCGCGCGGGAGAGCGTGGCGTTGACGACGCCCGGTTCGACGACGGCGACGCGGTCGACCGGGTTGATCTCCAGGATGCGGTCCATCTTGGTCAGGGAGAGGACCACGCAGCCGTCGGTGGCGTTGGCCGCGCCGGACAGGCCGGTGCGGGCGCCCTGCGGGACCACCGGCACGCGCAGCGCGGTCGCGGTGCGCATGACGTGCTGGACCTCCTCCACGGTGCGCGGCAGGACGACCGCGGCGGGGACGCCGGCCGGGCAGAAGCCGGCCATGTCGTGGGCGTAGGAGGCGGTGACGTCGGGGTCGGTGAGGACGGAACCGGCGGGCAGCCCGGCGCGCAGCCGGCCGACGAGCGTGCCGGTGACCGCTGCGGCTGCGTCGTCTTCGTCGCGAGGCGCTTCGATACGGCTCATGATCACAGGCTCGCATCCGACGGCCATCGGTGTGAACCCCGTGGACGGCACCCGTCGCCTGCCCGGTGCGATCGTCGTACTGGCGCACAGTGAACGCCATGAACGGCACGAAGGCCATGGACACCACGGACGCCACTGGCGGCCCCGGCGTCACCGACGCCACCGACGCCACCGCCGGCGGGAACGCCGGGCGGAGGCGGACCGGGGACGGACGACGGCCCCGGCGCGGGCGCCGCGCGCTGATCGCCTCCGTCGCCGCAGTCGCCGTGCTCGGCGGCGGGGCCCTGGTTCTCCTGGCGCCCTGGGACGGACGCGAGGCTCCCCCGCCCGCGCCGGGGCCCGCGGCACTCGCCCGGAGCGCGGTCACCACGGGCGTGCCCGCCGCGCTGCCGGACCTGGCGGCGCTGATCGGCGACCGGGAGGCCCATCTGCGGGCGCATCCGCGGGACGGGGTGTCGTGGGCGGTGCTCGGCGCGGCCTACGTCGAACAGGGCCGCCGGACGGCGGACAGCGCGAACTGGCCCAAGGCCGAGCAGGCGCTGCGCACCTCGCTGAAGACGGGCCCCGGGCGCAATCCGCAGGCCCTGGAGGGGCTGGCGGCGCTGGCGGTGGCGCGCCGGGACTTCCCGGCGGCGAAGAAGTGGGGCGAGAGCGCGGTCAAGGCGGCGCCGAAGCGGTGGACGGCGCACGCCGTGCTGGTCGACGCGTACACGGGGCTGGGCGACGGCAAGGGCGCGGGCCGGGCCCTGGACAAGGTGCTGGAGCTGCGCCCGGACGCCCCGGCGGCCGGGGCGCTGGCGGCGGGCGTCTACTGGGACCGGGGCTGGCGGGAGGACGCGGCGGCGCGGATCTCGGACGCGGCGGCCGCGGCCGGGACGCCGGCCGAGCGGGCGGCCTACCTGGAGCAGGCCGGACGGCTGGCGTTCGAGCGCGGCGACCGGGAGGAGGCGCTGCGGTTCTTCCAGGAGGCGCTGCGCACCGACCCCGACCAGCGCGCCGCACAGGCCGGGCAGGGCCGTGCGCTGGCGGCGCTGGGACGCACGACGGAGGCGCTGTCCGCGTACCAGGCGGCGCTGGCCAAGCGGCCGAGTCCGCAGTACGCGATGGAGCTGGGCGAGCTGTACGAGTCGCTGGGCCTCGGGCAGGCGGCGCGGGTGGAGTACGACCTGCTGCGGGAGCGGGCGCGGGGCGCCGAGGAGGCCGGGGCCAACGAGGCGCTGGCTCTGGGGCGGCTGGAGGCGGACCACGGCGATCCGGCCGAGGCGGTGCGGCTGCTGCGGGCGGAGTGGGGGCGGCAGCCGGGGACGGCGGTCGCCGACGCGCTGGGCTGGGCGTTGCACCGCACCGGCGAGGACGAGGAGGCGCTGGAGTTCGCGACGATCGCGACCGACGGCGACAAGGGCGGCGGGGTGCGCAGCGCGCTGCACGTGTTCCACCGGGGCGTGATCGAGCGGGCGCTGGAGCGGACCGGGCCCGCGCGGCGGCACCTGCGGGAGGCGCTGACCCTCAACCCGTACTTCTCCCCGCTGCGGGTGCCGGAGGCGAAGCGGCTGCTGACGGAGCTGGGCGAGCCCTCCGTGGAGGGCCCGCCCGGCTAGCGCGCGTGCGGGTCAGAGGTTGCCGCGCTTCTCCTGCTCGCGCTCGATCGCCTCGAACAGGGCCTTGAAGTTGCCCTTGCCGAAGCCCATCGAGCCGTGGCGCTCGATCATCTCGAAGAAGACGGTCGGACGGTCCTGGACCGGCTTGGTGAAGATCTGCAGCAGGTAGCCGTCCTCGTCGCGGTCGACGAGGATCTTCAGCTCGCGCAGGACGTCGACGGGCACCCGGGTCTCGCCGGCCCACTCGCCGAGCGTGTCGTAGTACGAGTCGGGGGTGTCCAGGAACTCGACGCCGGCCGCCTTCATCGCGCGGACGGTCGCCACGATGTCGTTGGTGTTCAGCGCGATGTGCTGGACGCCGGCGCCGCCGTAGAACTCCAGGTACTCGTCGATCTGGGACTTCTTCTTGGCGACGGCGGGCTCGTTGATCGGGAACTTGACCTTGAGGGTGCCGTCCGCGACCACCTTGGACATCAGCGCGCTGTACTCGGTGGCGATGTCGTCGCCCACGAACTCCTTCATGTTCGTGAAGCCCATGACCTTGTTGTAGAAGCCGACCCACTCGTTCATGCGGCCGAGTTCGACGTTGCCGACGCAGTGGTCCACGGCCTGGAAGACCCGCTTCTCGGGCGGGGCGACCATCGGCTTGGCGGCGACGAAGCCGGGCAGGTAGGGGCCGTCGTAGCCGGTGCGCTCGACGAGGGTGTGCCGGGTCTCGCCGTAGGTGGCGATGGCGGCGAGGACGACGGTGCCGTGCTCGTCCTTGACCTCGTGCGGCTCGGCGAGCGAGCGGGCGCCATGCTCGACGGCGTAGGCGTGGGCGGCGCGCGCGTCCGGGACCTCGATGGCGAGGTCGACGACGCCGTCGCCGTGCTCGGCCACGTGCTGGGCGAGGAAGCGGCCCCAGTCGGTGGCGGGCTTGATCACCGAGGTGAACACGAAGCGGGCGGAGCCGCTCTCCAGGACGTAGCTCGCGGTCTCCCGGCTGCCGTTCTCCGGTCCGGAGTACGCGACCAGCGTCATGCCGAAGGCGGTGGAGTAGTAGTGCGCGGCCTGCTTGGCGTTGCCCACGGCGAAGACGACCGCGTCCATTCCCTTGACCGGGAAGGGATCGGCCTGCCGGGCGGTGTCGGGAGTGTGGTGTGTGGTCTGCGTCATAGCCGCAGGTTCCCCCGCCTCCGCAAGGTGCGCAATAGTTTGCGTTTTCACTGGGCAACCTGACCAGTGGTACGCCGGTTTCGGCGGGCGATGTGTACAGGATGACCAGCCGGGAGGGTGAGGGGTGTGGCGGGCAGGGGAATCGACCGGCTGGACGGGCGGATCATCGCTCTGCTGGCGCGGGAGCCGCGGATCGGGGTGCTGGAGATGTCCCGGCGGCTGGGGGTGGCGCGCGGCACGGCACAGGCGCGGCTGGACCGGCTTCAGTCGAACGGAGTCATCCGCGGTTTCGGTCCGGAGGTGGACCCGGCGGCCCTCGGCTACCCGGTGACCGCGTTCGCGACGCTGGAGATCCGCCAGGGCCAAGGGGCCGACGTACGGGCGCACTTGACGTCGGTGCCGGAGGTCCTGGAGCTGCACACGACGACCGGTACCGGGGACATGCTGTGCCGTCTGGTGGCCCGCTCGAACGCCGATCTCCAACGGGTGATCGACCGGGTTGTCGGTTTTGATGGCATCGTCCGGGCCGCCACGGCGATCGTGATGGAGAACCCGGTTCCGCTGCGGGTCATCCCGCTGGTGGAGCAGGCGGCCCGGGACAGCGCCGGACACGACTGAGGCCGGGCCGGCCCCGACCCGGAGGTGAGGGGACGTGGACTTCTGGGAGTACCTGAGCGACCGCCACCAGCAGTTGCTCGCCGACGCCTCGCAGCACGCCAGCGCGGTCTTCCAGTGCATGGTGGTGGCGACCCTGCTCGGGGTGCTGATCGGCGTGGTCACCTACCGCAGCGAGTGGGCCGGGAACCTGGCGACCCTGTCCACGTCGACGATCCTCACCATTCCGTCGCTGGCCATGATCGGTCTGCTCATCCCGGTCCTGGGGCTCGGCGTGCCGCCGACGGTGACCGCGCTGACCCTGTACGGGCTGCTGCCGATCGTGCGCAACGCGATCGTGGGCCTGCGCGGGGTCGACCCGTCGCTGGTGGACGCGGCCAAGGGCATCGGGATGTCGCGCCCGGCACGGCTGCTGCGGGTGGAGCTGCCGCTGGCCTGGCCGCCGATCCTGACCGGCATCCGGGTCTCCACGCAGATGCTGATGGGGATCGCGGCGATCGCCGCCTTCGCCTCCGGACCGGGACTCGGCAACGAGATCTTCCGCGGGATCGCCTCGCTGGGCAGCAAGAACGCGCTGAACCAGGTCCTCGCGGGCACGCTCGGGATCATCGTCCTGGCCCTGCTGTTCGACGCGGCGTACGTGCTGCTGGGACGGCTGACCATTCCGAGGGGGATCCGTGTCTGAGAACGACGGGCGCGCCGCGGCGCCGGCGCCGGACCACACCACCGGCGCGACCATCGAGCTGGAGTCCCTCACCAAGGTCTACCCGGGCAATCCGCAGCCCGCCGTCGAGAACGTGTCGATGGAGATCAAGGCCGGGGAGACGGTCATCTTCGTGGGCCCCTCGGGCTGCGGGAAGTCCACCACCCTGAAGATGATCAACCGGCTGATCGAACCCAGCGGCGGGCGCATCCGCATCAACGGCGAGGACGTCACCGACATCGACCCGGTGAAGCTGCGCCGCAAGGTCGGCTACGCGATCCAGTCCTCCGGTCTCTTCCCGCACATGACCGTCGCGCAGAACATCGCGCTGGTGCCGAAGATGATCGGCTGGTCCAAGTCCCGCATCCGCTCGCGGGTGGAGGAGATGCTGGACCTGGTCGGGCTGGACGCCGGGGAGTTCCACGGCCGCTACCCGCGCCAGCTCTCCGGCGGCCAGCAGCAACGGGTGGGGGTGGCGCGGGCGCTGGCGGCCGACCCGCCGGTGCTGCTGATGGACGAGCCGTTCGGCGCGGTCGACCCGATCACCCGGGACCACCTCCAGGACGAGCTGATCCGGCTCCAGCGGGAGCTGCACAAGACGATCGTCTTCGTCACCCACGACTTCGACGAGGCGATCAAGATCGGCGACCGGATCGCGGTGCTGCGCGAACGCTCCCACATCGCGCAGTTCGACACCCCGGAGGCGATCCTCACCAACCCTGCGGACGACTTCGTCTCCGGCTTCGTGGGCGCGGGCGCGGCCCTCAAACGCCTGAACCTCACCCGGGTGCGGGACGTCGGCATCACCGACTACCCGACGGTGACCGTGGAGGACCCGCTCCAGCACATCTTCGACCGGCTGCGGGAGTCGGGCACCAACGAGATCCTGCTCCTGGACCGGCGCGGGCGCCCGTACAAGTGGCTGCGGCGCGGCGACCTGATGCGGGCCAGGGGCTCGCTGGCGCGGGCCGGGACGCTGGTCCACGACACGGTGACCCGGGACGCGACGCTCCGGGACGCGCTGGAGGCGGTGCTCACCGACAACGCGGGGCGGGTCGCGGTCACCGGGCGGCGCGGCGCGTACGAGGGCGTCGTCGACATGGAGACGCTGATGAACTCCGTGCACGAACTGCTGGAGGCCGACCGGCTCGACGCCCTGGAGCACCAGCACGACCTGGAGGAGACCCGGGCCGCCCAGACGCACACCGAGCAGGAGGGCTTCGGCGGGGTCGGAGGCCGCGCGTGAGCGGCGCTTCCCGGCCCGTTCCCGGTCGCCGCCCGCCGGGCGAGCACGAGGTCAAGGGGCTCGCCTTCCGGGACGAGGGCGCGGACGAGGAGGACGGCACTCCCCCGCCGGCCCCCTCTGCCGCCGCCCCCCGCGTGGGCTGGCGCAAGCTGACCTTCCTGCCCGTCGTCCTGATCGCCGTACTGCTGGCGACCTGGCTGTGGTACCGGCAGGCCGACCTGGACGCGCTCAGCCGCAACGCCCTGGGCAACGGCCAGGTCACCAAGGCGCTGTGGCAGCACGTGCAACTGACGGTGATCTCCACCTTCTTCGTGCTGATCATCGCGATCCCGCTGGGCATCCTGCTCACCCGCCGGATGTTCCGCAGGGCCACCCCGTTCGCGATGGCGTTCGCCAACATGGGCCAGGCGACGCCGGCGATCGGCCTGCTGGCGCTGCTGGTGATCTGGCTGGGCATCGGCCGCCGGGCCGCCCTGATCGGCATCATCATCTACGCCGTCCTGCCCGTGCTCTCCAACACCATCGCCGGCCTGAAGGCGAACGACCCGACGCTCCTGGAAGCGGCCCGCGGCATCGGCATGTCCTCGCTGGGCGTCCTCGCCCGGGTCGAACTCCCCCTGGCCGTCCCGCTGATCCTGGCCGGGGTGCGCACGGCACTCGTCCTGAACGTCGGTACGGCGACGCTGGCGACCTTCGGCGGCGGCGGTGGCCTGGGCGTGCTGATCACCACCGGCATCACCAGCCAGCGGATGCCGGTGCTGGTGCTGGGCTCGGTCCTCACCGTCGCGCTCGCCCTGCTGGTGGACTGGCTGGCCTCGCTGGCCGAACTGCTGCTGCGTCCCCGGGGACTGGAGGTGGGCACATGAGACGGCGTACCTGCTGCACGCTGGCCGCGGCGCTGCTCACGGCCTCGGCCGGGTGCGGTCTGACCAGCGGCTCCCCGATGGTCGACAACGTGAAGCCCGGCACCATCGGCAGGGGGGAGCCGTTGAAGGGGGCCAGTCTGACGGTCACCTCGAAGGAGTTCACCGAGCAGTTGGTCCTCGGCGCGATCATGGGCATCGCCTTCGAGGCGGCCGGCGCGGACGTGCTCGACCGCACCGGCATCCAGGGCTCGGTCGGCACCCGCGCGGCGGTGGAGAACGGCGACGCCGACGCCACGTACGAGTACACGGGCACCGCGTGGATCACGTACCTGGGCAACAGCAAGCCGATCCCCAACCCCGAGCAGCAGTGGGAGGCGGTGAAGAAGGCCGACGCGAAGAAGGGGCTGACGTGGCTGCCGCCGGCCCGGCTGAACAACACGTACGCGCTCGCGATGAACCAGGCCAACTACAAGAAGTACCGGACGAAGAACCTGTCGCAGGTGGCCGAGCTGGCGAAGTCCGACCCCGGCGCGGTGACGCTGTGCGTGGAGGGCGAGTTCGCCAACCGCGCGGACGGCCTGCCGGGCCTGGAGAAGGCGTACGGCATGTCGCTGCCCGCCGGGAACATCACGCAGATGGACACCGGCATCATCTACACCCAGACCGCGAAGGGCGCCTGTACGTACGGCGAGGTGTACACCACCGACGGGCGGATCAAGTCCATGAACCTGGTGGTGATGGAGGACGACAGGAAGTTCTTCCCGAACTACAACGCGGCGCCCATGGTCCGCACGGCCACCCTGAAGGAGTGGCCGGCGATCGCCTCCGTCCTCGACCCGGTCACCAAGGCGCTGACCAACGACGTCGCGCGGACCCTGAACGCGAAGGTCGACGTCGACGGCGAGGACCCGCACCAGGTGGCGCTGGACTGGATGAAGGAGAAGGGCTTCGTGAAGGAGGGGTGAGGCGTCCCGCCAGGAGGCGTCCCGCCAGGAGGCGTCCCGCAAGGAGGGGCGAGGGGGCCCGCGCTCTCAGCAGGCGGGGACGTTCCCCTTGCCGCTCTCCAGCGCCTTCAGCGAGTCCACCGCGCCCTTGAGCGTCGTCACCGGGATCAGCCGGAGCCCCTTCGGCAGCTCGGCCTGCGCGTCCGAGCACTCCGCCTTCGGCACCAGGAAGACGGTGGCCCCGTCCCGCCGGGCGGCCTGCGTCTTCAGCGGCACCCCGCCGACGGCGCCGACCCTGCCGTCGTCGGTGATGGTCCCGGTCCCGGCGACGACCTTGCCCCCGGTGAGATCCCCGGCGCCGAGCTTGTCGACGATGCCGAGCGAGAACAGCAGCCCGGCGCTGGGCCCGCCGACGTCCTTCAGCCGGAGCTTCACGTCGACGCCGTCCCCGTCCATCCCGAGGTACCCGAGCGCCGCCGCGGTCGCCGAGTCCTGCGACTCCTTCATCTGCCGCTGGTTGTACTTCTCGATCTCGCTCACGTTGTTGCCGCTCGGGTAGACGGCGTCCCGCGGCATCACGGCCCGGTCGCTGTCGAACCAGCCGCTGAGCACGTCCCCGAGGTGGACACTCGCGTCCGGCCCGGTCGCCTCGATCGTCGTCATCCGCAACTGCCCGCTGGTCCCGTGCGTCGGCGCACCGCTGATCGTGATCACCTCGGCCCCCTGGTTCTCGCCCAGCACATCGGCCGTCAGCCCCGGCCGCGCCACGGAGAACGGCAGCGGCGCGAACACGGCGGTCGCGAGCAGCGCCACGACGGGCAGCCCGCAGACGGCGAGGAACTGGGGACGCGTGAGACGAGAGAGCACGGAGTCAATCTAACGCGAGCCCGCCGCCTCTCCCGCGCCGGGCAGGCCCGCCCATCCGTGCGGGTGTGTGCCGTTCAATGCCATTCCTCGGGATCGAGGGAAGCCGCCACGAAGCCGTCCCCCTGGACAACGGTCAGATCCGGCTGCTCCACCCGACGCCGCACCTCGCCGGGATCGAACTCGCGAAACTCGAAGACGAAATGCTCGGAAACGGCGGGACGATCCAGCGGGAATCCGTCGAGGTCGACCGATGAGTTGGCCCTGTCTGCTCCCTGACAAAGGACGGAGACGAAGAGGGGGAAGTAATCCGCCTCCAGGATCCGGTCCGCCTCCTGGATCACGCCTGCTACGCCAACGCCTCCCGTGACCTCTCCGCACAGGTCGTCCAGGCAGTCCACCAAGGCATCCCAGTTATGCCCGTAATAGCCGGGGAATTGAAAGGCCTCCGCGAAGGACTGGTGGATTCCTTGCTCGCTCAGAAGCCGACTGGCGTCGAAGGAGTAGCAGCGCCCACCGTTTCTCTCCAATCGGGAAAGTTGCTCTTGAACGACGGCCGACCCGTGGGGTGTAAAAATAACCCAGGGCTCCGAGGTGCTCGTGATGTCAAAGGAGGCCATGTGTCGCATCACCCTGTGAACTCGCCGACGTAGTAGAAGGTCCCGTAGTGGTCTGGCGTGTAGCCGCATGCTGAGGCGCCGGCCCGGGCAGGAGGCCGAGACCGTGGGGACTGCCCGTGTCGCCGCCGTGCTGATGGCACAGCGGCGCGAGTCCCAACGGGTCCGACCAACTGTGCGGGTTGTGTACGTAGGCCGAAAGGCGGCGGGCGGCTTCGTGGCTCACGCCGAGCTCACTGTCAGCAGCGTGCGTGACGCCGCCTCACCGCAGTGCCTCCGCCACCTCGCGGGCCGCGTGCATCACGCGTTCGCCGACCCGTTCCGGGACCACGTCGGCCAGCATCACCACGCCGACGCTGCCCTCCACGCCCGTGACGCCGAGCAGGGGTGCCGCCGCGCCGCAGGCCCCGGCCTCCAGTTCGCCGTGGGTGAGGGTGTAGCCGGGGGTCTCCGCGTCCTCCCCGGTGGGCCGGGGCGGCCTGCGGGCGGCCAGGATCGCCTTGCCCGCGGCGCCGCGCTCCAGGGGGTGGCGGAAGCCCGCGCGGTAGGCGACGTGGTAGTCGGTCCAGGTCGGCTCGACGACGGCCACGGCCAGTGCCTCGGCGCCGTCCACCAGGGTCAGGTGGGCCGTCGCCCCTATGTCCTCGGCCAGCGCCCGCAGGGCCGGCATCGCCGCCTCGCGGACCAGGGGGTGCACCTGGCGGCCCAGGCCCAGGACACCGAGTCCGACCCGGGCGCGGCCGCCCAGGTCACGGCGTACGAGTGCGTGCTGCTCCAGCGTGGCGAGCAACCGGTACACCACGGTCCGGTTGACGCCCAGTTTGTGGGACAGCTCGGTGACGGTCAGCCCGTGGTCCGTATCGGCCAGCAGTTTGAGGACCCGCAGTCCCCGGTCGAGCGTCTGGGAGGTCTCCGCGGTCACGACGCCCACTCCTTAGTGGTGAGGTCGGCGGCTCTCCTCGCGGATGTGCGTCGCCGAGTCCCGTCAGCGACGCGCTTGAGAGGCCGCCGATCGGCTGACGGCCCGGCGTTGTCGCGGGCCCAGTCGCTTCACGGCTGCGCTCCGCGGCGGCGCTGCCACGGGGCGTGTGCGTAGCGGGACAGTAACGACCAGGTCCGCTCAGCGGAAGGCTCCGTCCAGAATCCGGGCGCCAACCGTTATCGACTGCCGGTTTTTGTCCGCATACGTACCGCGCGCGTCCGTACGGCACCGGCCCGTACGGCACACGCCCGTACGGCGGCACACGCCCGTACGCCACACGCCCGCGGCGCCGTCACTTCATGCGTGTCGCCCACTCCTGCACCTTGGCGATGCGCTGGCGCAGTTGGCCGCCGGTCGCCTCGGCGCTGGGCGGGCCGCCGCACACGCGGCGCAGTTCGGTGTGGATGACGCCGTGCGGCTTGCCGCTCTGGTGGACGTAGGCGCCGACCATGGTGTTGAGCTGCTTGCGCAGCTCCATCAGCTCCTTGTGGGAGACCACCGGGCGGCGGTCGGCGGGCAGTTCGAGCAGGTCGGCCTCCGCGTCGGGCTTCTTGCGGCTGTGCGCGATCTGCCGGGCCTGCCGCTTCTGGAGCAGCAACTGCACCTGGTCGGGCTCCAGCAGGCCCGGGATGCCGAGGTAGTCCTGCTCCTCCTCGCTCCCCGGGTGGGCCTGCATGCCGAACTCGGCGCCGTTGTACATGACCCGGTCGAAGGTGGCCTCGGACTCCAGCGCCTCGAAGGCGAACTGCTCCTGCTCGCCGGTGTCCTCGTCCTGCTCCCGGTTCGCCTCGTCCATCTCCTTCTCGGACTCGGCGTAGGGGTCCTCCTCGCCCTCCTTCTTGGGCTTGTCCAGGACGTGGTCCCGCTCGCGCTCCATCTCGTTGGCGAAGGTGAGCAGGTCGGGCACGGTGGGGAGGAAGACGGAGGCGGTCTCGCCGCGCCGCCGGGACCGGACGAAGCGGCCGACGGCCTGGGCGAAGAAGAGGGGGGTGGAGATGGTGGTCGCGTAGACACCGACCGCGAGGCGGGGGACGTCGACGCCCTCGGACACCATGCGGACGGCGACCATCCAGCGGTCGGTGCCCTGGCTGAAGGTGTCGATGTTCTTCGAGGCCCCCGCGTCGTCGGACAGCACGACGGTGGCCCTGTCGCCGGTGATCTCGCGGATCAGCTTGGCGTAGGCGCGGGCCGAGTCCTGGTCGGCGGCGATGACGAGGGCGCCGGCGTCCGGGATGGCCTTCCTGACCTCGGTCAGGCGCTGGTCGGCGGCGCGCAGCACGGCCGGCATCCACTCGCCGCGCGGGTCTAGCGCGGTGCGCCAGGCCTGGCTGACGGCGTCCTTGGTCATCGGCTCGCCGAGCCGGGCGGCGATCTCGTCGCCCGCCTTGGTGCGCCAGCGCATGTTGCCGCTGTAGCTCATGAAGATGACGGGGCGCACGACGCCGTCGGCGAGCGCGGAGCCGTAGCCGTAGGTGTAGTCGGCGGCGGAGCGGCGGATGCCGTCGTTGCCCTCCTCGTACGCCACGAAGGGGATCGGGTTGGTGTCCGAGCGGAAGGGCGTGCCGGTGAGCGCGAGGCGGCGGGTGGCCGGCTCGAACGCCTCCAGGCAGGCCTCGCCCCAGGACTTGGAGTCGCCGGCGTGGTGGATCTCGTCGAGGATGACGAGGGTCTTGCGCTGCTCGACGCGGTTGCGGTGCAGCATGGGGCGGACGCCGACACCCGCGTAGGTGATGGCGATGCCCTGGTACTCGCGGCTGAGCGGGCCCGCGCTGTACTCGGGGTCCAGCCTGATCCCTATCCGCGCGGCGGCCTCGGCCCACTGCTTCTTCAGGTGCTCGGTCGGGGCGACGACGGTCACCTGCTGCACCACGTGGTGGTGCAGCAGCCAGGACGCCAGCGTCAGCGCGAAGGTCGTCTTTCCGGCGCCGGGGGTGGCGACCGCCAGGAAGTCCCGGGGCTGGTCCTGGAGGTACTTCTCCATCGCCCCCTGCTGCCAGGCCCGCAGCTTGCCGGCGGTGCCCCAGGGGGCACGGCCGGGGAAGGCCGGGGACAGGTGGTGCGAGGAGCTGGAGCTGGCGGTGGTAGTCACGGTCTCCGAAGGGGGTAGAACGGCTCGGCCACGTATGACAACCGGGCCACCCTACCGGCGTGCCGGGGCGATCGAGGCGCGCACCGGGGCGGGTCACCCCCGGGTGGGACGGACGTCACAGCCGCCCCGCCCGTCCGCCGCGGCTCACCGTTCGCGCAGCCGCGTCGCCACCCACGCCCCCGCCAGTGCCACCGCCGCCATCGGCAGGAACACCGCCGCGAAGGCCGCCGGGTGGGAGCCGGTCGCGCCGTCGGCCCCGGTGGCCGCGTGGGACACCGTGCCGCCGCCGAGGGCTGCGAAGGCGGCGCCTCCGGCCGCCAGCAGGACGACGTTGGAGAGGCCGTCGGAGATCTGGAGGGCGGCGGAGTTGGCGCCGGCCTCCTCGGGGGCGGAGAGCTTGAGCAGCAGCACGCTGGTGGAGGAGATCACCAGGCCCATGCCGAAGCAGCCGAAGCCCCAGGCGACGGCCACCGTCCAGGCCGGCACGGCGTCGATCAGCACGCTGGGCGCGGTGGCGACGGCCGCCGCGACCAGGAGCATGCCGAGGCTCATCAGGCGCTCCCGGTACGGCTCCAGGCGCGGCCGGGACTGCAGCCACGAACCCCCGGCCCAGGTCGCGCCGCCCGCCGCGAGGGAGAGTCCGGCGAGGGTCGGGCTGAGCCCCCGCTGCGTGACCAGCATCAGCGGGACGAAGGACTCGGCGGCGATGAAGGACCCGGCGGCCACCCCGCGCAGCAGCACCACGGACGGCAGCCCGCGCGCCGCCCGGTAGGTGCCCCGCGGCAGCAGCCCGAGGACGGCGGGCACGAGCAGCGCCACGCCCGCCGCGCCCGGCAGCAGCGACACCCACCGCAGGTCCTGGGCGGCGTACTGGAGCAGGCCCGCGCCCAGCGAGATGGCGAGGGCGAGGCGGATGCGCCGGCGGTCGAAGGAGGCCGGCGCCTCCCCCGCCCCGACGGGACCCGCCGCGCGGCTGCGTATCTGCGGCAGCGCGAGGGCGAGCGGGACGACGACCAGTACCGGGATGCCGAGGAACACCCAGCGCCAGCCGAGGTGCTCGGTCACCGCGCCGGAGGCCAGCGGCCCGACGACGGACGGGACGACCCAGCCCGCCGCGAACGCCGCCATGATCGCGGGCCGCAGCCGCTCCGGGTAGGCCCGCCCGACGACGACGTACAGCGCGACGATCACGAGCCCGCCGCCGAGGCCCTGCACGGCCCGCCCGAGGATGAACGGCCACATCGCCCCGGCCGTCCCGGAGAGCACCAGCCCGGCCGCGAAGGCGGCGATGCCGGTCGTGAGCGGGGCCAGCGGCCCGCGCCGGTCCGACCACTGACCGGACAGCACCATCCCGAACAGGCTCGTCGTGAAGTACCCCGAGAACGCGAACGCGTACAGCGACACCCCGTCCAGCTCCCGCGCGGCCACCGGCATCGCGGTGCCGACGGCCGTCGCCTCGAAGGCGATCAGCACGATGACGGAGACGATGCCGATGCTCAGCGCCCGGTAGGCACGGCTCAGCACGGTCTCGGCGGGGGCGGCGGCAGCGGTGGCCTCGCCGGTACCGGCGAAGGGCTCGACGGGGACCGTGACATCGGTGTCACGGGACTCAGGGACGGTCATGCCCGCCAGGGTAAGGGCCACGCCCTCCTTTGACCCCTGTCGGGAGACGGTACGGGACCGGGACCTTGGTCGTACGACCCGCCCGGCTCGGACGGCCGCTTCGTGAACGGCGTATGGCAGTCGTGTTGCGGCCCGCCCGGATTCCTTGAGCGCCTCTCCCGCCCCGGCCTACCGTCGGATCACCGAGTCACAGACCCGGCCGTGTGCCCGAGTGGTTGAGGGGCTCGCCTGCGCTGCATTCATCAGCGAGCTCCGCTCGCGGGGAGTTACGCGGGTTCGAACCCCGCCCCGGGCTCCAGCCGTCTGACCAGGCGAGCGAGCAGGCAGCAGTCGAGCAGCGGACAGCAAAAGGCCCTGGTCCGAGGCAAGTCTTCGCATGCGGGCTGCCACATCCTTCGCCCTGCCGGCCGAGGAGGCGGTACAGCTCTGCGGAGTGGGCGGCGACGCCGAGGTCGTGGCTGCCCAGCCCCATCGCCACGTCGGCGGGTCGCAACTGGTGGTGCGTCTGGTGGTAGTCCCAGATGAGCGCGGCGCGACGCCACTGGTTCTCGGTGATGGCCTGCTGGTGGTCGCTCACGACCTCCATAGTCCCAAACTGCGACACCATCGGCGCCGAGGAGGCCCAGCCGAGCCGAGCTGGAACGACGCATCGCTGCGGGGTTTCTCCTGGCCGCCGTCCCGGCTGGTGATCAGTTCGCGGGCGGCCTCACGGGTGTGGGAGAAGTCGTTGTCACGGTCGGCGGTGGCGTACGCGTACGCGAGTCGGGAAAAGACTGATGCCCGGACGGCCGGCGGGGCGGCCGCTCCATCGCTCGATCACGTCCACGAGACTGCCCCCTCGTCGCCGCCCCGGTCCAGGAATCCGTGTGCCGAAAGTGCACTCCCACTGCACTGGCACTTCATGATCACGCGGGAAGAGCTCACTCCGGCCTACCCAGAAAGGCCGGTCTTCTTCGCCATCTCCATGAGCTTGGGTCGTGCCCTCTGATGGAGCACGAACAGTACTCGGATTACCTCTCTGGCCATTGGATGCACCTCAGCCATCTGGGGAGCCACCTCAAATGCCTTCACAAGGGCTTGTTCAGCCCCGCTGTAATCCCTGGTCTCCAGCCTGACACGGGCTATATCGATGTACATGCGGCCCAGGCGGTTAGGCGTGAGGCTCATAGGCGGCCCCTTCAGCAGTGGGGCCGCCATTTCGGCAGCCTTATCAGGCTTTCCGAGTTCGACATGGGCTGCCAGCTCGTAAAGAGCCGTATTATCCTGCCCGAAAGTCAGGTTGTGCTTCAGCATGTCGTTCGGAATGCGCGCAGCATACGATTTTGCCTTCTGAAGGTGGTCCTCGGTGGCGTTGGAGTCCTTGTGTCGAGAGGCAAGGACGACTCCTCGGAGGTGCAGGGAGCCCAGGGAGAGCGCACGGGCCGGCGTGTCGGCCCCAGCAGCCCGTTCGTAGCGGCTGATGGCCCTTTCGACGATGGCCAAGCCGTCGTCGTAGTGCCCAGCGCTCTGGTAGGTGCCGGCTTCGTTCCAGGCCGCCACGACTTCCGCCTCCGGGTTCCAGGTCTGCTGTGCGGCCCAGACCTGACGGGAGACGATCATGTCTGCGAGGTCGGGCTGTGCGAGCCTGTGAGCGGCCGCGTAGGCACACCCGTAGACATCGGAGACCTGAGTCCAGGCACCGGCTTCTCCGGAGGATGACAGGGCCGTTGCGGTGACTTGGCCCAGGAGCCGGGGAAGCAACCCCAACAGCTCCAGATACTTCGTCTCGGCCCGGAGCCTCATGGCCTTGTCCACGTCGGCCGCCAATGCGGCCGGGTCGGGCACGTCTTCCTTGGGGAGGGTGTACCTGCGCACCGCGCCCCGGAGGTCGTTGAGAAGGTCGGCCTGTTCAGAAGGGCCCAGGAACGGCTGTCCGTAGATGCGCTGGACCGGAACGTGCAGTGCCTTCGCCACGGCTGCGGCCAGCGGCGGCGTAGTCGGCCTGATGCCATTCTCGATCTTGGTCAGGTAGGACACGGAGATGCCGGCCAACCGAGCTAGCTTGGCCTGGCCGAGTCCTCTGGCCTTGCGCAGGACGGCGATGTTCTCGCCGGGTGCGGGGGTGCTCTCCATACACCCACTGTTCCACGTCCGGGTACCGACAGCCCATCAGTTGACCTGTGACTGAAAGCAGTTGTGCGACTCTCGTGTTAACTGATCTTGGCTTCCCGTAGTTGTCTTGTAACAGACAGCGAAGTCGCATCCACGGAGGTACGTGGTGGTGAGCGGGAGTGAAGAGTCGAGTCTGACCAGCGTCGATGACGTGCCGATCGACGTAGAGGCAGCGAGGGATGCCGTGGACGTCGTCCTGGGCATGAGGTTGGACGCTTCGCGTCGACGAGACATCGACTCGCGCACGGGCGTCCTCATCCGCTTCATGAGTGAGCTGCTGACGACGAACCTCGAAGCAGATCGTGACGACAGGGTCATGGCCCTCTACCGCGCCTGTTACTACCTGCTCGACCTGAAGCGGCGTCCCACACAGGAGTCGCCGGTCTACTACTCCTTCGAGTTCATGAGGGAGTGTGCGATCCGTACGAGAGCACTCCTGGCCCTCTACATCGTGAAGAACGGGGTCACCTTCCCGTGACCAGAGCTGTCCTCCGATTCGTGGACTACAAGGCGACCTCGGACCCCGCAGGCGAGTCCGTCTGGTCCGCGGTGTGTGTCTCCGGAGAGGAGAAGGACTGCGGGGCCACATCCAGAGAGCTGGGCGGCGAAGAGGTCGCTATTGCCTGGATGGCCGAGCACTGCGCCGAGACCGGACACAACCGCTTCAAGCGTTCGTTCAGTGACTACGCCCTGGTGGTGCCGAAGTGACGCGTCGGCCTCTGGTCCACGGATGGTGCCTGCTGTGCAGGCAAGCCGCCCTCGTCTTCTGGATCGGACCTGTCGAGCACGCCGGACTATCCGCGCCTGCCTACATATGCGAACCCTGCGCCGACTTCATCCGCGAGTACATCGCCTTCTACAACCAACAGCGAGACGCCCACCCTGCCTGCTAGCTTTCGCCCTGTCTTCGGAGGAACCGTGAAGACCCCCCTGGCCCTCGCACTTGGCCTGACCGGCACCGCTCTGGGCGTAGCCCACCTCGTGGCCCTCACGCGGCACCACAAGGCGACTCAGCACTTGGGCTTCGTGCGACTGCACGCCCAGGCGTTGAGCGATGTCGCGAGTGACCCGCGGCTGTCCGGGACCGAATGGGACGGGATCGATCCCGACGAGAGGGCTCGCCGTCTGATGGCCAACCGTTGGGTCACCCTGTGGTCGACCATGCTCCGCTTCGGCTACCTCAACCGTACGGACATCCGCCGGGCGGCCATGCGCTGCATGGAGCACCCTTCGCACCGCGCGTACTGGGAAAAGGGTGGCCCCTATCGCTGGACCACCGCGCGCGACTCCCATGACCGACGCTTCAACGAGTTGATGGACGAAGCGTTCGACGCAGCGCAGCAGCGCTGACACAGGATCCTCGCCCGTCCGCAATCCCATTCCCCCGTGCCGCGGACGGGCGAGGACTGCTCGCCCCGGCGGCTTTTCCCGCCGGGGACGGGTGCAGCTTCCCTACGAGAAAAGAGGCAGCAGCATGACGACCCTTTCCACCGAGACGAAGCCGTTCGCGATGCAGTACGCGGCGCGGCAGACCAGCACGGCGCCGGACACCAGCGGCGTGGTCTACGACCCGACGTTGCAGGTTGCCTTCACGGCGGACGGCAATCCGTGGGCCGATGTCACGGCCGGTGACACCAGCAGCAACACGAACAGCGACAGCAAGAACGACGAGGGAACGGACCTCTACTGATGGCCGCCGCCAGGGGCTCGGTCCTGGTTCTCACGAACCAGCTCGACGCAACCGCGGATTCGGTGGTGTCACGGCTGAACGATCGGGGCGTTCCGGTCTTCCGCTGTGACTCGGCGCAGTTCCCGCAGGAACTCACGCTGTCCGCCACTCTCGCCGACGGTTGGGCCGGCGATCTCGACAACGGGGTTCGCCAACTCGATCTGTCCGACGTGAGGGCGGTCTACTACCGCAGGCCCGAGGAGTTCCGGCTCCCTGGCGGCATGTCCGAGGCTGAGCGGCAGTTCGCTGCCGCCCAGTCTCGGGCGGGCTTCCTCGGCGTGGTCGCGTCGCTCCCGTGCCTGTGGATCAACCACCCTGCCCGCGAACAGCAGGCCAACTACAAGCCGTGGCAACTCAGGGTCGCTCACGGCCTCGGGCTGAACCCTCCCCGCTCCATCGTCACGAACGACCCCGCCGCCGGGCGCAAGTTCGCGGCCGACATCGGCGCCCCGGTCATCACGAAGTCTCTCGGCTCCCCAGTCGACACAGTTGTCGTCGACCCGGCCGACTTCGACGACTCTGTTCGCCTCTGCGCCCATCTCTTCCAAGAGTGGGTGGACAAGGCTCACGAAGTCCGGTTGACCGTGGTCGGATCCCGCTTCTTCGCGGTAGAGATCCACGCAGGGTCAGACGCGGCGCGGGTGGACTGGAGGACCGATTACGGGAGTCTCACGTACCGCCCAACGACCGTTCCGGAAGCGGTGCGACGGCGTGTAACCGCCTGCATGGACCACTTCGGACTCACCTTCGGCGCCTTCGACTTCATCGTGACCCCGCAAGGGGACTGGCGGTTCCTGGAAGTGAACGCCAACGGTCAATGGCACTGGATCGAGCAGGAAACAAGCCTGCCGATCGCCCGAAGCATCGCTGACCTACTGGAGAAAGGCAGAACCGATGACAGCCAGTGAGGCGCCCGAGCAGTTTCCGGCGCTACTGGGGAAGCTCGTCAGTGAGCTGGTGGAAGACGGGTCGCTGCATTCCCGTCAGTGGCGGTCCACCGTCGAGGCGGTACCCCGACACGTCTTTCTACCTGAGTTCTTCCGGGACGCTCCAGGGAGGGACGGCGTCACGGAGTACACGCCCATGAGCCGGGGGCGTGACCCCGAAGAGTGGCTGCGTCTCTGCTACCAGAACAAGACGTGGGTGACACAGCTCGACAACGGAGCGACCACTTCGGCCGGCCACCCGGTTCGAGGCATCCCGACAAGTTCGTCCACGCTCCCCGGTTCCGTCGTGCGCATGCTCGAAGACCTCGACGTGGCGGAAGGCATGTCCGTGCTTCAGGCGGGCGGCGGGTCGGACTACTCGACCGCGCTTCTCTGCGAACGGCTCGGAGACAAGCTCGTGGCACGCGCTGAATACGACCCCGAGCTGTCGGACCTCGGGCGCGACCGGCTCGCCTCCCTCGGCTACACCCCCCGCCTGGTGGCCGGCGACGCTGCCGCAGGCTGCCCGGAGGGGGCACCGTACGACCGGATCATCAGCACGTACTCACCGACCCACATTCCGGCCCCATGGCTGGAGCAGTCGGCCCCCGGCGGCTCATCCTCGCCTCGCTGATGGGCAGCCTCGGGGCGTACGGGTATGTGCGGGTGCGCATCGAGTCCCCGGAGATGGCACGCGGACGGTTCATCGACAGCACGGTTTCCTTCATGCCCGATCGGGACGCCATAAAGCCCGAGGTCGGACCCCTGCTTCGGCCAGCGATCGAACGGCGCAACGAGGTGGACGGCGCCCCGACGAACGTCGCCCCCGCCATGCTCGCGGTTCCGTCCCTGATGTGGGCCATTCAGCTCCGGTTGCCCGGCACCCTGACCGTCGGTCTCAACCTGAACGGGACTCCCGCGCGCTGGTTCCTACACCCTGACGGGTCCTGGGCAACACTGGAAGTTGACGAAAAGCGAGTCCGCGCGTACCAGGGCGGCCCTCGCGAACTCTGGTCCGCAGTCGAAGCCACAGTCTCCCAGTGGCTCGGGGACGGATGCCCGGAGCTGAGCCGCTACGGACTCACCGTGACGCCTGAAAAGAACACGGTCTGGATCGACTCGCCGAGTCGACAGGTCGGAGCACTGAACGAGTAGTCGCCGGGCGCGCCCCTCGGCGTGCCTCCGTGTTTGGCGAAAGGAAGGGTCCTGGCTCGCTGTAACCGCTGTCGGTGGGTGGTAGGTGGTACGGGGCCGGGCGGTTGGTCGTGGCCCCCACGACCCGGGCGGGCGTTCATGAACGCCGTATGGCAGTCATGTTGCAGCCTGCCCGGCCCTATTGAGCGCCTCCCCCGCCCGCTCCACCCTTGAGTCACCGAGTCACAGACCCGGCCGTGTGCCCGAGTGGCCCAGGGGCTCGCCTGCAAAGCGAGTTACGCGGGTTCGAATCCCGCCACGGCCTCTTACTGCCTGACCGGCGTCAGCACAGGGGCGGCACCTCGAAAGGGTGCCGCCCTAAGGCAGTCCGGTCGGCGAGGCCGAGAGTCACGCTGGCGGCACCGTCGCCACCGCAGTGGTGCGGTGCAGGGGAACCAAGGACGCGACGACGAACAGGCCGAAGAGAGTGATGGGCAGCAGGCCGACAGGACGCAGCAGCTCCGCTGGATCGTCCCGAAGCCATTGCCGGCTACCGATCCAGTTCGCGGAGACGTCCAGCACCATCACGCCGCTCGCCAGCCAGATCCCTTCGCGCCGCACGAGCGCCACCAGTACGACGACCAGCGGATCGAGGGCCGCCAGGCTGATGAAGAACGCCTGGAAGGAGACCTCCGGGAACGACGCGTAGGCATGGATCCCGCCCCTTACCAGGTCGGAAACGTGAACGCAGGATCCTTCGAGGAAGCCGATCAGGCATACGGCAAGAACCCATCTCGCCCACAACGGCTGCCCGCCCCAGCGTTCCCGCAGTTGAACCCCCACCAGGCCACCCTAGACGCGGATCGCACTCCGCCCAGCCCGGACAACACTGCGAAGCCCGTTACGCGGGTTCGCATCCCACCACGGTCTCCAACTTCCCCGCGCGGCGCAGTGCCCAGAGGGTGAGGGCCAGGGCGGAGATGTCCGCCACCAAGGGGTGGAGGGTGCCGTCGGGGGTTCTCCACGTCAGGACCGCGCCCGTCGTGCCGTCGAGGACGACGTGGGCGCCGTCCGCGAGCCGGCCCAGGCGTACGAGGTGGGCCGCGGCGGGCGGGAGCGGGTGGTCCGGGTGGTCGTCGCCGTACTCCGCGAGCGTCGGCAGGGGCAGGTCGTCCCAGTCGCGGCGGAAGGGGTGGGCGTCCTCGGGCAGGCCCGTGTCGCGCAGGAAGCGGCGGGTGGGCTCGTGGGTGAGGGTCGCCGGGAAGTCGATGTCCTCGAAGCGCGTCACCCGGTGACGGCCGAACTCGCGGTCCAGGAAGCGGGCCGGCAGCGGCTGGGCGGCTCCCGGCTCCGTGCGGTGGCCCACCGTCAGGAGTAGGCAGCTCATCAGTGCCGAGGTGTTCCACAGCGACGGCCGGTCGCAGCCCGCCGGGCCCCGTCCGGAGGCGCCGCGGGTCCAGGACGGGTCCTCCACGGAGGTCGCCAGGCGGACCCTGGTCAGGAGTGAGGGGACCGCCGCCCGGTCGGCGTCCGGGCCCCGCATGATCGTCGTACCACTGGTGATCGCGTGCATCGTCTCCCCCGGAACCGTACGGCCGTTCGCGCTCCTTCGGAGACTACGCGCCACCACTGACAATGCTCCTCCCGCTCGGGCCCCGTTCGTCCCGTAGGACGCGCCCGGCCCCTCCCGCGTTGCCTCGCGCGCGTGGGCAGCGGTTCAGGCCCCCGTGGCCACCGCCGCCTGGGGGCGGATCGGGAGGCGGTTGACCGGGCGTCCCGTCGCCGCGCGTACGGCCGAGGCGACGGCCGCCGGGGAGGCCACCACCGGGACCGCGCTGACGGCCTTGGCACCGAAGGGGGCGACCACGTCGCGTTCCTCGACGAGCTTCACGATCCGGATGTCGGGGGTGTCGAGTGCCGTCGGCAGGGCGTAGCCGGTCAGGTCGGGGTGGCGGACGAGACCGCGCGGGGTGCGGAGGTTCTCCGTGAGCGCGATGCCGACGCCCTGGGTGACGCCCGCCTCGATACGGGCGGTGAGCTGGGCCGGGTTGAGGACGCGGCCCACGTCCTGGGCGACGGCCAGCTCCACGACCCGTACCGAGCCGATCTCGATGTCGACGTCGACCACCGCGCGGATGGCGCAGAAGGCCATGCCGACGAACGCGTCGCCCTGCCCGGCCTCGTCCAGCGGCTCGGTCGGGTGCGGGCGGCACTGCGCGGTGGCCCACAGTTCCTTGCCGTCCAGCGCCTCGGCGACCGTCGTCGACAGCACACCGTCGTACGAGGTGATCTTGCCGTCGGCGATCTGGAGCAGTTCGGTGGACATGCCGAACTGGTGGGCCAGCGGCTGCAGGAGCTGGGTGCGGACCATCTTGGCCGCGCGTTCCACCGCGCCGCCCGACACCCAGGTGTGGCGGCCCCGGCAGCCGGCGCCGGCCGGGGGCTGGTCGGTGTCGACGGGGGCCACGTGGACCTCGTCCACGCCCAGGGTCTCCTGGACGATCTGCCGGGCCAGGGTCGTGAAGCCCTGGCCGGTCTCCACCGCCGCGCACAGCACCGTCGCCACGCCGTCCTGGACCTTCACGGTGGCCGTGGAGACCTCGTCGGCGCCCTCGGCGCCCAGCATGTGCACCATGCCGATGCCGTAGCCCACGCCCCGGCGCACCGCGCCCGGTTCGCCCGCGCCCTCGGGGCCGCCGGGCAGCAGCCACTCGTCCTCGGGCGTGTCCTTGGGCAGGGCGGGCAGCGGGAAGTCGCGGACCGCCTGGAGGAGTTCGGCGACGGGGGCCGGGCAGGTGACGGTCTGGCCGGTGGGGAGCACGTCGCCGGTGGCCATGACGTTGCGCAGCCGCACCTCGGCGGGGTCCAGGCCGAGCTTCTTGGCGATCTTGTCCATCTGCGCCTCGTACGCGGCGCACACCTGCATGGCGCCCTCGCCGCGCACGTGGCCGGAGGGCGGGTTGTTGGTGCGCACGGCCCAGCCCTCGATGAAGGCGTTGGGGACGACGTACGGGCCGCAGGCGAAGGCCACCGCGGCGGCCAGGGCGTCGGAGGAGGTGTCGGCGTAGGCGCCCGCGTCCAGGAGGATCTGCGCCTCGACCTTCACGACCCGGCCCTCGGCGTCCGCGTGGTGGCGGTAGCGCAGGAGGGTGGGGTGGCGGTGGGTGTGCCCGAGGAAGGACTCCTCGCGCGTGGCGGTCAGCTTCACCGGGCAGCCGGTCTTCAGCGCGAGCAGGCCGAGCGGCAGTTGGAAGCCCTGGTCCTCGCGGTCGGCGGTGGCGCCCGGGACCCCGGTGACGACGATCTTCACCTGTTCGGGCGAGAGGCCGTAGCACGCGGCGGCGATGTCGCGGTCGCCGTGCGGGTCGGTGGAGGCCAGGTACAGCTCCACGCCGCCGTCGGGGCGCGGTACGGCCAGACCGGCCTCGGCCCCTATGGGCGCCGGGTCCTGGCGGCCGATGCGGTACAGGCCCTCCACGACGATCTCGCCGGCCGCCTCCGGGTCGCCGTGGCGCAGCGGGATGTGCCGGATCAGGTTGCCGTCGGGGTGCAGGGGTTCGGCCTCGAATGCCTGTTCCGGGTCGGTGACCGGGTCGAGCACCTCGTACTCGACGATGACGGCGGCGGCGGCCATCCGCGCGGTGTCCGGGTGGTCGGCGGCGACCGCGGCGAGGGGCTCGCCGTGGTGGCGTACGACCTCGGAGGCGAACACCGGGCGGTCGGCGCGTCCTCCGCGGCCGTGCAGCGGAGTGCCGGGCACGTCCTCGTGGGTGACGACGGCCCGTACGCCGGGCATCTCGCGCGCGTGGCTGGTGTCGATGGACACGATGCGCGCGTGCGGGTGCGGTGAGCGCAGTACGGCGGCCCACAGCAGGCCCTCGGCCCACAGGTCGGCGGCGTAGGGGAAGGTGCCCTCGGTCTTGGCGCGGGCGTCGGCGGGCGGCAGGGACGCGCCGAGGCCGTGCGGGATCGGCTCGGGGACCGGGGTGACCGTCTCGGGGGTGCCCTCGGCCTCCGCAGTCGCGGCGTCGTTGCTCACGCGTGGCCTCCGTCCTGGCCGTGGTTGCCGTGCCCGCCGTAGGGCGGGTGGCTGTCGTGCGGTCCTGTCGCGTCCGGCGTGCCCGGCGTGCCCGGCGGGGGCTGGGACTCGAACGCCGACGGGTTGACGCCGCCCGCGCCGGGACCGGCCTGGTGCGGGATGCGGGGCTCGTCGGCGTCGGTCTGCGCCTCGGCGTCGGCGTGCGCCTCGCGTTCGGCGACGACCTCCTGGACGGCCTCCAGGACGCCCCGGTAGCCGGAGCAGCGGCACAGGTTGCCGCACAGGGCCTGGCGGGCCTCCAGTTCGGTCGGGGCGGGGTTGCCCTCCAGGAGGTTGTGCACGGTCATCGCCATGCCGGGCACGCAGAACCCGCACTGCACGGCGCCGCGCCGGGCGAGCGCCCGCTGGACGTCCGAGGGCTGTCCGTCGGTGGCCAGGCCCTCGACGGTGCGCACCTCGCTGCCGGCCGAGGTCACCGCCGGGACCAGGCAGGAGGCGACGAGCCGGCCGTCGACCTGCACGTTGCAGGCGCCGCACTCGCCCTGCGAGCAGCCGTCCTTGGCGCCCGCGAGGCCGAGCCGCTCGCGCAGCACGTACAGCAGCGACTCGCCGATCCAGGCGTCGGTGACGGGCCGGTCGGCGCCGTTGACGCGCAGCACGTAGGAGGCGAGGGGGTGTTCCTCCTGCGGGCCCACGGGGGCAGGGGGTTGCCCGGCGGCGGGGGCGGCATCGGGAGCGGCGTCGGGGCCGGTCGACCCGGGCCGGTTCCCGTCCGGGTCGGGGCCGGTCCGCGGCTCCTGCGGCTCCTGCGGCTCGTCTGCGGTGCCGGCCGCGCCCGCCTCCGCCGGGCCCGCTTCGCCACCGGCCGGACCGGACGCGTCGTCCGTGGCTTCGCGGTGACCGTCCGTGGCTTCGCGGTGGTCGGCCGGGACTTCCCGCCGCGGCTCTGCTCCGGCTTCCCGTCCGGGCTCGGGGGCCGGTTCGGACACCCGCTCCGGAACGGCGGTCGGCGCGGCGGTGGTCGTCACGGGGCCGTCGGCGGCCTCCGGGCGGGTTCCGCTCGTCTCGCTCCCCGCCTCCCCGGCGGGGTCTGCCGAGGGCTCCGCGGGGCCCTCGGGGGCTTCCTCGGCCCCGACGCGCCCGTCGGTGGCCGTCTCGGCGCCGCGGGCGGTCCCGGCGGCGGAGTCGTCCGCCTGCGGGCCGTCGACGGGACCGTTAGGGGCGCCCACGCCGTCCGGGCCGGTGGGGGCGGTCCCCTGCGGGCCTTCGGCGGAACGGGACGCGTACGGCACCCGGTCGTGACCGGACCCGCCCAGGCCCTCGGCGGAGCCGGACGCGGGCGCACCGTCGGCGGAGCCGGGGACGCCGTCGCCGGGAACAGCACCGGGACCGTGTGCCCCCTCGCCGGGCGCGGCCTCGCGTGCGCCACCGTCGGGACCAGGCGCGTGAGCGCCCCCGCCGGGCCCGTCCCCGTGCGCACCGGCACCGGCACCGGCGCCGGTGCCGGTGCCGGTGCCGGTGCCGGGAGCCCGAGAGCCGTCGTCCGGGTCGGTCCCACGCGCGGCGTCGGCCGGTCCGGCTCCGGGGGCACCCGCGCCGGAACCGGCCGCGTACGCACCGCCGTCAGCCCCGGAACCGTCGGAACCGTCGAACCCCCCGACGGCGTACCGACCCCCACCGGGGCCGGACCCGTGCAGGCCCTCGGCGGAGCCGGGCGCGAGGTGCTCCCCGTCGGGGCCGGACGTGCCGGGCCCGCTTGCAGGAGCAGCCCCGTGCAAGCCCTCGGCGCGGCCGGGCTCCTGCCCGTCACCTGCGGGGCCGGAACCCTGCGGGGCGCCCTCGGGGCGTTCCTCGCCGGGCGGTACGGGGGCAGCCGTGCTGTCGGGCCACGTCGGGTCGGCGGGCCGGGGCTCCGGGGACCGTTCGCCGGCGTGCGGCGCGCTCTCCTGCCGGTGCTCGCCCCACGGCCGGCCCGCGGACTGTGTCGCCCAGGGTGCGGGAGCGCCGCCGGGGAGGGTGGCGGGGGCGCCGGTGCCCCACTGCTCGGCCAGGGACGACGCGGTGAACTCGCCCGACTCGTCCGGCAGCTCGCCGCCCGCGACGGGGATGGACCACTGCCCGGTCACGTCCTGGCCCGGCGCGGGCTCAGCCGCCGCGGGGTCCGGCTCGGGCTGCGGGAAGTCCCACTGTCCGGTGGCCCCGGGCTGATGGACGAACCGGTCGTCGTGCCCGGTATGTGTGCCGTAGGGCGCCGCCCCGGTGTGCGTGCCGTAGGGCGCCGCCCCGCCGTACGGGTCGTGGTGGGCGGCGTAGTCGTCGTACCCCTGGTGGCCGGCGGGGTCCTGCCCGGCCTCCGGGGTCTGCCACTGGGTGCCGTCCACCGGTGCGGACGGCATCGTCCAGGAACCGGTGGCGGCCGGGTCGGTGCCCGCGGTGGTGGCGGGCGCGACCGTGATCTGCGGCGGCACGTAGCCGTGTCCGGGCGCGGCGAGCGGACTGTCGGAGGAGGCGAAGAGCGCGTCCACGCCGCCCTCGGGGAGCTTCACGAAGGCGGTGGCGCCGTCGTCGTAGTCGCCCTGGGGCAGCGGGTCCCAGCGTCCGCCGCCCGGCGGCGTGCCCCCGGTGTGCCGGTCCCCGTACTCGCGGTCCCCGTACTCCCGGTCCCCGTACTCGTCGCCGTATTCGTCGCCATGCCGGTCGTCGGTCACGACAGCGCCCTCCCCAGTGCTCGTCGGGCCAGCGCGGCGACGGTGCGCCGCAGGTGCAGTACGGCGGGCGGCAGCGGCGGCACGGTGCCGTCCTCGGCCGGCGCCTCGTCGGGGATGCAGGCCGCGGCGACGTACTCGCCGAAGCCGTGCAGCGCCTCCGGGACGACGGCGCGGCCGTTGTCCCAGTCGATGAGCGAGGCCACCCACTGCTCGGCCTCCAGCGGCCGCAGCGGCATCGGCGCGATGGCGCCCACGGCGCAGCGCACGCCGCGCCGGGCCGGGTCGAGGACCAGCGCCACCGAGGCCGTCGCGCGGCCCGGGCCGGTGCGGCCGGTCGCCTTCAGGAAGACCTGCGGCGCGTGCAGCAGCGGCACGCGCACGTAGCCGATCAGCTCGCCCGCGCGGAGCATCTCCATGCCCGCCAGCAGGTGCGAGACCGGCACTTCGCGCCGGGCGCCGTCCGGGCCCGCGATGATCAGCGTCGCCTCCAGGGCGGCCAGCACCGGCAGCGCGTCCCCGGTGGGGGCGGCCGAGGCGATGTTGCCGCCCAGGGTGCCCGCGTTGCGGATCTGCGGGGGTCCCGCGGCGCGCGCGGCGGCGGCGAGCGCCGGGATGAGCGCGGCGAAGTCGGGGCGGCCCATGCGGGCGTGGGTGAGGCCCGCGCCGAGCAGCGCGTGCCCGTCCTGGTACTGCCAGCCGCGGATCTCGCTGATCCGGCCGAGGCCCACCAGCGCGGCGGGCCTGAGCTGGCCGGAGTTGACGGCCGCCATCAGGTCGGTACCGCCCGCGACCGGAACGGCCGCGGGCATCGCGGCGAGCGCCGCCACGGCCTCGTCGAGTGTCGTGGGCAGCGTGACGGCCTGCGCCGCCTGCGGTGCGTGCGTGGTCAACCCGACTGCCCCTTCCCGCTGTCCCACCTGGTCCCGCCCATGTGGCCGTACGGTACGGCCTGACAGGGCGGACGTGGCAACTCTGGCACATCTTCGCAGGGCCCGGACGCAGGGGTCCGCTAGGAGGCATTCGCCCGCCTGGTCGGGCAGATGGCGCGTTGTCGCATGAGATCTCCGACGATCGGAAGTACGTGCGATGTGCGCGAGTTGCCACTCTTCGGTGATGTTTGGGGCTTTTTCCTCACTTGCTCGGCGGCGGCCCGTCCATCGGCCGGCCGAGCACCCCGGGCCGCCGCTGCCAGGGCCGGGGACCGGCGGGCGGACGGTAGGCGACGCCCAGGGCGTCGAGCCGCCGGTAGTGGGCGGTCATCCGCCGCTCGAAGGCCGCGTAGTCCCGGTCCGCCGGCGCGGGCAGCGCGCTCCAGGCGACCTCGGCGAAGGCGGCGAGCCGGGGGAAGAGCTGGTAGTCCACGCGTTCCTGGTTCTCCGTCACCTCGGTCCACAGGTTCGCCTGGGTGCCGATCACGTGTCCGGCCTCCTGCGGGGTGAGTTCCGCCGGAACCGGCTCGAACCGGTAGACGTCCTCCAGGGTGCGCACGTACGCGATCGGCACGGGTTCGTCCTCGCCGCCGTGTTCCCGGAAGTTCAGGTACACCTGCTGCTCGGGGCACATGACGACGTCGTGCCCCGCGCGCGCGGCGGCGATCCCGCCCGCGTAGCCGCGCCAGGACGACACGGTCGCGCCCTTGGCCAGTCCGCCCTCCAGGATCTCGTCCCAGCCGATGAGCCGCCGCCCGCGGGCGGCGAGCCAGGTGTCGAAGTGCTGGATGAACCAGGACTGGAGTCCGTCCTCGTCGGCGAGGCCGAGTTCCTCGATCCGCGCCTGCGCGGTGGCCGAGGCCCGCCACTGGTCCTTGGGGCATTCGTCGCCGCCGACGTGGATGAACTCGGAGGGGAAAAGCTCCAGCAGTTCCTCGAACACGCCCTCGTAGAACCGCAGTGTGCGGTCCGTGGGCGCGAGTACGTTCGGGGAGACGCCCCAGGTGTCCCAGACGGAGAGGGCAGTGGTGTCGATCACGTCCGTGTTGCCGAGTTCCGGGTACGCGGCGATGGCGGCCTGCGAGTGTCCGGGGACGTCGATTTCCGGGACGACGGTGATGTGCCGTTCGGCGGCGTAGGCGACGATCTCCCGGATGTCGTCCTGGGTGTAGTAACCGCCGTGGGGTTTGTCCTCCCACAGCGGCGACGCGCGGTGGCCGAATTTCGTGCGCGCGCGCCAGGCGCCGGTCTCGGTGAGCTTCGGGTGGCGCTTGATCTCGACGCGCCAGCCCTGGTCGTCCGTCAGGTGGAAGTGCAGGACGTTGAGTTTGTGCGCGGCCATCAGGTCCAGGTAGCGCAGGACGCCGTCCTTGGACATGAAGTGCCGGGCGACGTCCAGCATCAGGCCCCGCCAGCGGAAGCGGGGCGCGTCCTCGATGCGGACCAGCGGCAGCCGCCACCGCCGCTCGGGCGGCAGCGGGGCACGCCGGAAGGCGTCGGGGCCGAGTAGCTGGCGCAGGGTCTGGGCGCCCCAGAAGAGGCCGGCCGGATCGCCGCCGGTGAGGCGCACGCCCTCCGGCGCGACGTCGAGGCGGTAGCCCTCCTCCGGCAGGCCGGGGTCGAGGTCCAGCCGGACGACGCCGCCGCCACCCGGCGTCGGGGCCAGCGGCAGGCCGGTGGCGGCGCCCAGCGTGGCGCGCAGCCAGCGCTCGGTGCGTCCGGTGCCGTCGCCGGCCACCAGAGCGGTGTCCGGGCCGAGGTCGAAGCAGGCGTCCTCCTGGGACGAGAGGTGCTGTGGCAGGGGGAGAACGTCGGTCACGTCAGTCCTTTACCGCTCCGCCGAGGCCGGAGACGAGTCGTCGTTGTACGAGTACGAAGAAGACCAGCACCGGAATCGTCATCACCGTGGAGGCGGCCATGACGCCGCCCCAGTCGGGATCGTCCGGCTTGTAGAAGACCAGCAGCGCCATCGGCAGCGTCGACTGGGAGGTGTCGCTGATGATGAACGACTTGGCGAACAGGAAGTCGTTCCAGGTCGAGATGAAGGAGAAGACGCTGGTGGCCACCAGCCCCGGGAAGACCAGCGGGAAAAGGATCTGCCAGAGAAAGCGGCTCCGGCTCGCCCCGTCGATGTAGGCGGCCTCCTCCAGGGCCTCCGGCACGGCTTTCACGAAGCCCCGCAGCATCCAGATCGCGAAGGGCAGCGAGAAGGCGATGTGGGGCAGGATCAGCGAACCCAGCGTGTTCAGTTGTCCGAAGTCCCGCATGAGGAAGAACAGCGGGATCGTGAGCGCCTCCACGGGCACCATCTGGGCCACCAGGAACATGATCAGCAGGGTGGTCCGGAAACGGAACCGGAAACGCGTCACCGCGGTCGCCGCGAGGAACGCGATCAGCGCCGAGGCGATCACCACGGAACCGGCCACGATCAGGCTGTTGAGAAAGTAGCGGCCGAATTCCTGCTGTTCGAAGACGCGCCGGAAGGAATCCAGCGAGGGGGTCAGGGTCCAGGGCCGGGGCTCGCTCGACTCGATCTCCCCGGCCGGTTTGAAGGCGCTCAGCACCATCCAGTACAGCGGGAAGGCGACCACCACGGCGATCAGCAGCGCGGACGCCTCGGCCGCGAGCCGCCACGGACGGCGCACACGCGCGCGCGGAAGATTCACAGCTCCTCCCCCTGGCGGCGCAGCAGCCGCAGGTAGACCAGCGTCACGGCGAGCAGGATCAGCAGCATGACGACACCGATCGCGGAGCCGAGGCTGTACTGCGAGGACGCGAAGGCCTTCTGGTAGGCGTAGACGTTGAGCACGAGGTTCTGGCCGGCGATGCCGCCGCCGTTGGTCATGACGTAGATCTGCGTGAAGACCTTGAAGTCCCAGATGACCGACTGGATGGTGACGACCACCAGGATCGGCCGGAGCATCGGCGCGAGCACCGACCGCCAGATGCGCCACTGGGACGCCCCGTCGAGGGCGGCGGCCTCCAGCACCTCGCCGGGCACGGACCGGATCCCGGCGTAGACGGTCACCATGACGAACGGGAAGGAGCACCAGACCACTTCGAGCAGCACGAGCAGGAAGGCGCTGTAACGCCCGTACGTCCACGAGTGGTCGCCGAGGCCCAGCATCCGGTTGACGGGCCCGAAGTCGGGGTCGAACAGCAGCAGCCACACCGTCGACCCGGTGACCGCCGGGGTCGCCCACGCGCCCAGCGCCGCCAGCATCAGCGCCAGCCGCGGCAGGGCCCGCACCCGGGTGAGCAGCACGGCGAGCGCGCAGCCGACCGCCAGCGTCGAGACGACACAGGCGGCGGCGAACACGACGGTGGCGAGCAGCACCCGCCAGAACTCCCCGTCCCCGAACAGCTCGGCGTAGTTCCCGAACCCCTGGAAGGTCGTCGGCTCCCCACCGGACACCTGGGCCTGCGTGTACTCCAGAAAGGAGATCAGTCCGAGCTGGTAGACGGGGTAGACCAGCAGCCCGCCGAGGACGACAAGAGCGGGGGCAAGATAGATCCAGGGAGTGGCGGAGGAGCTCCCAAAGGGGCGCGGAGCCGTGTTGAACCTGCGGCTGCCGCCGCGCGGGCGCGACGAGCCACGACGGCGCCGCACCCGCCACCGAACCGCACCCCCCGAGCTCACGGGCGAACCGGTCATCCGGCGGAGCCGAACGCGTCGTCCATCTTCTTCGCCGCGTCCCCCGCGGCAGCGGCCACGTCCTTCTTGCCGCTCACCACCTCCTGGAACATCGTCGGCAGCACCTGCGAGGAGTCGATCGTCGCCCACGCGGGAGACGCCGGGACGAACTTCGTGCCGGCGGCGAGCGTGTCGACGAACGGCTTCACGAACGGCTCCTTCGCCGCGACCTGCTGCCGTACGTCCGTGAAGGTCGGCAGGAAGCCCATCGCGTCGAACAGTTCGCCCTGCGCCTCCTTGGACGCGAGCCGCTTCATCAGGTCGACGGCGAGGGTGCGGTGGGACGTGCTCTTGAGGACGCCGATGTTGTTGCCGCCCGCGAAGGCGGGGGCTATGGAGCCGGACTCGACGCCGGGCAGCGGCACGACCGCGTACTTGCCCTTCACCTGGCCGGCCTCCACGGCCTGATGGCTGAAGTCGCCGCCGATGGCCATGGCCGCCTTGCCGGACGCGAAGGCGGTGACGGTGTCGTTGCCGCCCATCCCGGCGCACTTGGCGGCGGGGCAGTTGTCGTCCCCGAACAGGGAGGTGTACGCCTTGATGCCCTTGCGGGCCGCGGCGCTGTCGATCGCGGAGGCGTACGAGCCGTCCTTGCCGGCGGCGAGTTCACCGCCGTTGGCCCAGATGAAGGGCATCGCGCCGTAGGTGTAGGCGCCGCCGACCGCGATGCCGTAGAGGCCGGGCTTCTCGGCACGCACCTGCCGGGCGGTGGCGGCCAGTTCGTCCAGTGACCTGGGGGGCTTGAGACCCAGTTCGTCGAAGACGTCGGTGCGGTAGTACAGGGCGCGGACGCCGACGAAGTAGGGGGCGCCGTAGACCTTCCCGTCCACGGTGACGGACTGGCGGGCGGTGGGGTCGGTGTCCTTGGCCTCGTCCCAGGCGGCGAAGTCCTCGCTCACGTCGGCGAGTCCGCCGTCCTTGACGTATCCGGCGGTGTCGGTGTTGCCGAACTCGATGACGTCGGGGGCGCTCTTCGGGTCGTTGAAGGCGGCCTTGATGCGCTGGGCGCGGGTCTCGACCGGGATGTACTCCACGGTGACCTTGGTGTCCTCGTGCGCCTTCCGGAAGCCGGCGAGGACCGCGTCGACGGCCTTCTCCTTCGGCTTGTTGTTGACCTCCTGGAACAGCCAGACGCGCAGCGTGCCGCTCTTCTCGTCCTTGCCGGAGGAGGAGTTGTCGGACGTCTGGGGGGCGCAGGCGGTCGCGGCGACGACGGCCGCGGCCAGCAGTACGGCCAAGCGGGGGGCGAGCTTCATGGAGTCTTTCCTCCGGGCGTGCGTTGCAACATATGCAATGACGGTTTCGCTCTGCACAACACCCTGGAGCGTAGGGAGACATGAACCCGTCCACAAGAGGTCTGAACCAGTTCGTAAACCTCTTTGTCGATCAGCCGTGCGCACGAAGGCCCCCGGAGTGCGCGCGGGCACACTCCGGGGGCCTTCGGGAAGCTCTACGGGGTCCTTACGGGCAGCGGCGCTACTTCTTGTCGCCGCCCTTGCCCTCGTCCCCGCCGCCGCTCATGGACTCGTAGATCTCCTTGCACATGGGGCAGACGGGATACTTCTTCGGGTCGCGGCCCGGTACCCAGACCTTGCCGCACAGCGCCACGACGGGGGTGCCGTCGAGGGCGCTCGCCATGATCTTGTCCTTCTGGACGTAATGCGCGAAGCGCTCGTGGTCGCCGTCGCCGTGGGACGTCTGCGGCGTCGGCTCGACGAGGGTTCCCGTACCTGTCCCGCGCTCGGGCTCGAGAGTGCTCATAACCGCCAAGGGTACTGAAGCTCACACGCTTCAGTTGAGCGACGGGTCGTCCGGGTACGTCGCCACCATCGCCAGGTCGCCGCGCTGCCGGCGCAGCACCTCGCGCCAGAGTCTGCCGGGGAACGGCGAGGAGACGTCACCGGGCTCGGACTCCACCACGTACCAGGCGCCCTCGGTCAGCTCGTCCTCCAACTGGCCGGGTCCCCAGCCCGCGTACCCGGCGAAGATGCGCAGGGCACCCACGGCGGGCGCCAGCAGCTCCGGCGGAGCCTCCAGGTCCACGAGGCCGATGGCGCCGTGCACCCGGCGCCAGCCCAGCGGCGCCCGCTCCCCGGCGGCCCCGCCGGGGACGACGGCGACGCCCAGGGCCGAGTCCAGCGAGACCGGTCCGCCCTGGAAGACCACGCCCGGTTCGCCGGCCAGGTCCGCCCAGTCCTCCAGGATGTCGCCCACGTCGACCGGCGTGGGGCGGTTCAGGACGACACCGAGGGAGCCCTCCTCGTCGTGGTCGAGGAGGAGCACCACCGCACGCTCGAAGTTCGGGTCCGCCAGGGCGGGCGTTGCCACGAGCAGCCGCCCCGTGAGCGAGGACACCTCGGTCATGCCAGACATGATCCCGCATGTTCCCCCTCCGTGGGGAGGCAATCGGAGGCACGGGGGTGAACACGCACCCGCGCACGCCCCTGGACCGTGACCCGGCGTACGCGCCGATGAACACCGCGTGTTGTGACAAATCCATGACGTTGTCCGACCGTGCGGGGGCGCACGGCAGGGGGGTACAAGACGATTACCCTTTCCCTTCAGGCCCCTGCCCAACCCCACGGAACGCGAGATTCATGACCGTCAACGGCGCTGATGACGTACTGCTTGTCCACGGCGGGACCCCGCTGGAGGGCGAGATCCGGGTCCGCGGTGCGAAGAACCTCGTGCCGAAGGCGATGGTGGCGGCCCTGCTGGGCAGCGCGCCGAGCCGGCTGCGCAATGTGCCGGACATCCGCGACGTGCGGGTCGTACGCGGACTGCTGCAACTGCACGGGGTGACCGTCCGTCCGGGCGAGGAGCCCGGCGAGCTGGTCATGGACCCGACCCATGTGGAGAGCGCGAACGTCGCCGACATCGACGCCCACGCGGGCTCGTCCCGCATCCCGATCCTGTTCTGCGGCCCGCTGCTGCACCGCCTCGGCCACGCCTTCATCCCGGGCCTGGGCGGCTGCGACATCGGCGGCCGGCCCATCGACTTCCACTTCGACGTGCTGCGGCAGTTCGGCGCGCGGATCGAGAAGCGGGCGGACGGCCAGTACCTGGAGGCCCCGCAGCGGCTGCGCGGCACGAAGATCCGGCTGCCGTACCCGTCGGTCGGCGCGACCGAGCAGGTGCTGCTGACGGCCGTGCTCGCCGAGGGCGTCACGGAGCTGTCCAACGCGGCCGTGGAGCCGGAGATCGAGGACCTGATCTGCGTCCTGCAGAAAATGGGCGCGATCATCGCCATGGACACCGACCGCACGATCCGCGTCACCGGCGTGGACGAGCTGGGCGGCTACACCCACCGTGCCCTCTCGGACCGCCTGGAGGCGGCCTCCTGGGCCTCCGCGGCGCTGGCCACCGAGGGCAACGTCTACGTCCGCGGGGCCCAGCAGCGTTCGATGATGACGTTCCTGAACACCTTCCGGAAGGTGGGCGGGGCCTTCGAGATCGACGACGAGGGCATCCGCTTCTGGCACCCGGGCGGCCGGCTGAAGTCCATCGCCCTGGAGACGGACGTGCACCCCGGCTTCCAGACGGACTGGCAGCAGCCCCTGGTGGTCGCCCTGACGCAGGCCACGGGCCTGTCCATCGTCCACGAGACGGTCTACGAGTCCCGGCTGGGCTTCACCTCGGCGCTCAACCAGATGGGCGCCCACATCCAGCTCTACCGCGAGTGCCTGGGCGGCTCGGACTGCCGCTTCGGCCAGCGCAACTTCCTGCACTCGGCCGTCGTCTCCGGACCGACCAAGCTGGAGGGCGCCGACCTTGTCATCCCCGACCTGCGCGGCGGCTTCTCGTACCTGATCGCCGCCCTCGCGGCCCAGGGCACCTCCCGGGTCCACGGCATCGACCTGATCAACCGCGGCTACGAGAACTTCATGGACAAGCTCGTCGAGCTGGGCGCGAAGGTGGAGCTGCCGGGCAAGGCCCTCGGCTAGACGCCCTCGAACACGCCTGTGGGGCGGTCACCCGAGACCGGGTGACCGCCCCACAGGCGTTGCGTGGTGCGCCCCGAAAGAGGGGCGAGGGGAACTGCGCGACCAGCCACGACCGGGCCCGCAGCCGCGAAACGACCGCATCCCGAACGAACGCCCCGCGCAGTCCCCGGCACTCCGAGCGGAGCGCCACGCGCTTACTTGCCCTTGGCCGCTTCCTTCAGCTTGGAGCCCGCCGAGACCTTGACGCTGTAGCCGGCCGGAATCTGGATCGGCTCGCCGGTCTGCGGGTTGCGGGCGGTGCGAGCGGCACGGTGGGTGCGCTCGAAGGTCAGGAAGCCGGGGATGGTGACCTTCTCGTCGCCCTTGGAGACGATGTCGCCGACAACCTCGGCGAACGCGGCCAGCACGGCGTCGGCGTCCTTGCGGGTCACCTCGGCGCGGTCGGCCAGCGCGGCCACCAGCTCACTGCGGTTCATGTTGTTACTCCCGTGTTCTTCTTGCCGTTGAGGCGTGCCACGCGGCGGAGCCGCATGTTGGGCACAGCGATGCCGATGCTGCCAGGGCCCTCTGACAGTCCCCGGACCCGGGTCGGTCGTCGGACCCTCGCGCCCAGGGAGGCATCCTGCCTCCACCTGCGGCGGTAAAGCCAATCCGGCACCCCCAGGTGGTCGTGAGAGCACCCTTGGGAGTCACACGCCGAGAGGGCCTGAGCCTTGCGCAACCCTAGAGGGCGATCCGAGGCCCGACATCCCGCGACGCGCCGGAACGGCGGCCCGCCGTGGTGATCCTCGCCACCGCGGCGGGGGCCGTCCGCCCGGGTCCGGGGAGCCTACGCGACCACTCCGGCGGCCTTCGCCGCCTCCCGCACGGCGCCCGCGACGGCACCGGCGACCTTGTCGTTGAAGACGCTGGGGATGACGTAGTTCGGGTTGAGCTCGTCCTCGGTCACCACGTCCGCGAGGGCGTGCGCGGCGGCCAGCATCATCTCGGTGTTGACCGTGCGGGACTGGGCGTCGAGCAGGCCGCGGAACACACCGGGGAAGACCAGGACGTTGTTGATCTGGTTCGGGAAGTCGGAGCGGCCCGTGGCGACGACGGCCGCCGTCTCGCGGGCGACCGCGGGGTCCACCTCGGGGTCGGGGTTCGCGAGCGCGAACACGATCGCGCCGTCGGCCATGGCGGCCACGTCCGCGCCGTCGAGGACGTTGGGGGCGGAGACGCCGATGAAGACGTCCGCGCCGTGCACGGCCTCCTTCAGGGTGCCGGTGAGGCCCTCGGGGTTGGTGTTGTCGGCGATCCAGCGCAGCGCCGACTCCGGGGCGGCGTCGACCAGGTCGGCGCGGCCGGCGTGCACGACGCCGTGGATGTCGGCGACGACGGCGTTCTTGACGCCCGCGGCCAGCAGCAGCTTCAGGATGGCCGTACCGGCCGCGCCGGCACCGGACATGACGACCCGTACGTTCTCGATCGGCTTGTCCACCACGCGCAGGGCGTTGGTCAGCGCGGCGAGGACGACGATGGCGGTGCCGTGCTGGTCGTCGTGGAAGACGGGGATGTCGAGGGCCTCGCGCAGCCGGGCCTCGATCTCGAAGCAGCGCGGCGCGGAGATGTCCTCCAGGTTGATGCCCGCGAAGCCGGGGGCGATGGCCTTGACGATCTCGACGATCGCGTCGGTGTCCTGGGTGTCCAGGCACAGCGGCCAGGCGTCGATGCCGGCGAACCGCTTGAAGAGGGCCGCCTTGCCCTCCATCACCGGCAGCGCGGCCTTCGGGCCGATGTTGCCGAGGCCGAGGACGGCGGAGCCGTCCGTCACGACCGCAACGGAGTTCCGCTTGATGGTCAGGCGGCGGGCGTCCTCGGGGTTCTCGGCGATCGCCATGCAGACGCGGGCCACGCCCGGCGTGTAGACCATGGACAGGTCGTCGCGGTTGCGGATGGGGTGCTTGGACGCCATCTCGATCTTGCCGCCGAGGTGCATGAGGAACGTACGGTCCGAGACCTTGCCCAGGCTGACGCCCTCGATGCCGCGCAGCTTCTCGACGATCTCCTCGGCGTGGGAGGTCGAGCCCGCCGCGATGGTGACGTCGATGCGGAGCTTGTCGTGCCCGGAGGCCGTGACGTCGAGGCCGGTGACCGAGCCGCCGGCGGACTCCACCGCGGTGGTGAGCTGCGAGACGGCGGTTCCGCCCGCGGGCACCTCCAGTCGGACCGTCATCGAGTAGGAGACGCTGGGCGCCGTTGCCATGGCCGACTTCCTCTGCTTTCACCGTGTAACTGGGTTGTGCCGTCCGATCGTCGCACCTACCACCGAGTACGCGGTAGCCGCCCCGGATTGCGAACCTTTTGTTCACTCCGGTTTCGGAAAACGACTTCCACCATACGAGAAGCAGCCCGTCGGGGGAAGGGGGCACCGGGAGCGTCCGCCGTGACGCGGCCCCGGCGGCGGAAGGAACCCGCGGGACGGGAATTGTCTTGCGGGGATCGTTTGTTACCTTGGACGTGGCACCGGCCCGATCCAAGCCCCCGGGCCCAACCTTCGTCGCTACGAGCGACCACTTGCCGCGAGGCGAGCATGGCGGGTCGGTGTCACTCAAGCGAAGAGCGGTGTCGCTCCACGAAGACGACTCGCACGAAGACGAGAGGCCCGCGCCGTCCGACGGCGCGGGCCTCTCGCGTGCCCGGGTGCGCGTGCGCTCCGTCAGTCGCGCAGCAGGTCCGGCACCCCCGCGGCGTCCGGCTCGTCCCGTTCGCAGGAGACGACCGTGAGCTGCTGGGTGGCCCGGGTCAGGGCGACGTACAGCACGCGCAGTCCGGCGGGCGACTCGTCGGCGATCTCGGCCGGGGAGACGACGACCGTGGCGTCGTACTCCAGGCCCTTGGCCTCCAGGCTGCCCAGCGCCACCACGCGGTCGCCGAGCCCGGCCAGCCAGCGCCGGGCCTCCTCGCGCCGGTTCATGGCGACCACGACGCCGACGGTGCCGTCCACGAGGCCGAGCAGCCGGGCCGCCTCCGCCCGTACCGTCTCGGCGAGGGTGTCCGCCACCACCGCGAAGCGCGGTTCCACGCCGGTCGAGCGCACGGCCGACGGGGAGAGGGACCCGGGCATGGCGAGGGCCAGGACCTTGGCCGCCAGCTCGGCGATCTCGGCCGGGTTGCGGTAGTTCACGGTCAGCTCGAAGCGGCGGCGCGGGCGGGTGCCGAGGGCCTCGTCACGGGCGGCGGCGGCCTCGTCGGGGTCGGACCAGGAGGACTGGGCCGGGTCGCCGACCACCGTCCAGGTCGCGTGCCGGCCGCGGCGGCCGACCATCCGCCACTGCATCGGCGTGAGGTCCTGGGCCTCGTCGACGATGACGTGGGCGTACTCGGTGCGCTCCTGGGCGAGGCGCTCGGCGCGCTCCCACTGGGTCTCCTCGCGCTGCGGCATCAGCTCCTCCAGGCCGGTGAGCTGGTCCAGCGGGTCCTGCTCGCGCCGCTTGCGGGGGCGGGCCGGGGTGCCGACGATCGCCTGGAGCTCGTCGAGCAGGGCGATGTCGTGCACGGAGTGGCCCTCGCGCCGCAGCGACCGGGCCACCTTGCGGACCTCGCCCCCGTTCAGCACCCGCCGGGCCCAGCGGCCCAGGCGCCGCTCGTCCGCCATGGCGGCCAGGACGGCACCCGGGGTCAGCTCCGGCCACCAGGCGTCCAGGAAGGCGAGGAAGGAGTCCTCCGAGCTGACGTCCTCGTCGAAGGAGGAGCGCAGCTCGGCGGCCAGCTCGGGGTCGGTGTGCCGGGCGGCGGCGCCCGACTTGTGCCACAGGGCGTCCAGGAGCAGGCGGCGGGCGCGGGGGCGCAGCAGGTTGACGGGCGCGGTGCCGCCGAGGACGGTGCGGCGGATGCCGGCCAGTTCCTCGGCCTCCAGTTCGAGGCGGCGGCCGAAGGCGACGACCCTGAGCAGGGTCGGCGAGCCGGCCGGCTCCAGCGCCCCGCGCGCGGCCTTGCGCAGCACCCGCAGCATGCGCGAGGAGCCCTTGACGCGGGCGGTGGCCGGGGAGTCGTACAGCGTGGCCTCCGCGCCGTCGACCAGGGAGCCGATCGCCCGGATGGCGACCTGCCCCTCCTCACCGAGCGAGGGCAGTACGCCCTCGGTGTACGCCACGAGCAGCGGCGTCGGCGAGACGATCAGGATGCCGCCCGCGTACCGGCGCCGGTCCTGGTAGAGCAGGTACGCCGCGCGGTGCAGCGCGACGGCGGTCTTGCCGGTGCCGGGGCCGCCCTCGACGTAGGTCACGGAGGCGGCGGGGGCGCGGATCACCTGGTCCTGCTCGGCCTGGATGGAGGCCACGATGTCCCGCATGGAGTGGGTACGGGCCTGGCCCAGGGCGGCCATCAGGGCGCCGTCGCCGACGACGGCCAGCTCCTCGCCGTTCAGGCGGGCGGTGATCTCGGGCCGCATCAGGTCGTCCTCGACGCCGAGGACCCGCCGCCCCTTGGAGCGGATCACCCGGCGGCGCACCACCCGGCCCGGGTCGACGGGCGTGGACCGGTAGAACGGGGCGGCGGCGGGGGCCCGCCAGTCGATGACCAGCGGGGCGTAGTCCTCGTCCAGGACGCCGATGCGGCCGATGTGCAGGGTCTCGGCGATGTCGGCGGTGCCGTCGGGTCCGAGGGCGCCCTCGGCGGGTTCGACCGCGGTGTAGGCGCCGTCGGGACCCTTCTTGCCGTCCTTGCCGAGGAGCAGGTCGATGCGGCCGAAGAGGAAGTCCTCGAACTCGTTGTTCAGGCGGTTGAGGTGGATGCCGGCCCGGAAGACCTGCGCGTCGCGCTCGGCCAGGGCGCCGGGCGTGCCGACGTGGCCGCGCTGGGCGGCGTCGTGCATGAGGAACTCCGCCTCGTGGATCTTCTCCTCGAGGCGTCGGTACACCCGGTCCAGGTGCGCCTGTTCCACGCCGATCTCGCGGTCCCGTACGGAGTCCTCCCGTACGGAGTCCTCGCGCGCGGCGTCCTCGCGAACGGAGTCCTGCTCCGAGTCGACCGCTGAATCCTGCTGAGCCTGTGCGGCCACCGGGCCCCCTTCTGACGTGCTGGGCAGCCGTCAAAAATACGCGAAGGGGGCCCGGGAAGCCACGGCACGCCCGCGGCCGCCCTACGCGTCGACCTCCACGAGGCGCTTGCCGTCGAAGGTCACGACCTCGAAGTGGGAGATCTGGCTGGGGGCGAAGGCGGCGCCGCCGTGCACGTAGAGCGGCTTCCTGGCCTTCTCGGTGGTGGCGTCCGGGATGCCGTAACCCCGGTCGGGGACCGTCCAGGAGCTGAGCGTCTCCCGTTCGCCGTTCTTGCCGACGGCGATCAGGGAGCACTTCCGGGGGCCCTTGAGGTTCTTCAGTTCCAGGACCGTCTCGGTGCCCCACGCCTTCTTCTCCAGCGCCACGGTCGCGCTGACCCGTGTGGCGGGGTCGGTGGCGGTGACCCGGTCCGGCATGGCGGCGAAGGCGGCCTCCGCGGGGCTCGCGGCCTGCTGGGTCGCCTCCGCCCTGCGGCCGCCGTCCCCGTCGTCGCCTCCCCCGCCGCCGGTGGTGGCCACGGCGGCGAACGGGCCGCCGATGATCAGCGCGGCGGCGGTGCCCACCAGGTAGAGGTTGCGGCGGCGTTTGCGCGCGCGGCGTTCGGCGACCTCGTCGACGAGCTTCTCCGACAGCCGCGGACTCGGCTTCGCGGTGAGCGACTCGGCGACCGCGGGCACACCGGTGCCCGGTACACCGGTGCCCGGCAGGCCGGCGAGGGCGGCCATCATCGGCTCCAGGCCGGCCAGTTCGTCGAGCTGCTGGGCGCACCACTCGCAGCCGGCGAGATGGGCCTCGAAGGCGGTCGCCTCGGCGTCGTCGAGGATGCCGAGGGCGTAGGCGCCGACGGTCTCGTGCTCGTTCGGCGCCGGTGACCCCTGCATGGGGTCAGGACTACCCGTGTCCCCCGGGCCGAATCCCCCGCCGAATCCCTGAGCTCCCCCGTACCCGCTCATCACGCCGTCACCCCCCGCTCCTCCAGAGCCAGCTTCATCGAACGCAGGGCGTAGAACACCCGGGAGCGAACGGTGCCGCTGGGTATGCCCAGTGTCTGCGCCGCCTCATTGACGGTACGCCCTTTGAAGTAGGTCTCGACGAGGACCTCCCGGTGGGCCGGGGTCAGGTCGTCGAGCGCGTCCGACAGCGTCATCAGCCACAGCGCCTTGTCGATCTCGTCCTCCGCGGGGATGACCTCCAGCGGCGACGGATCGACCTCCTGCGGCCGGGCCTGCCGGCTGCGGTGGCCGTCGATGACGATGCGCCGGGCGACCGTCACCAGCCAGGGGCGTACCGATCCGGTCGCACGGTTGAGCTGACCGGCGTTCTTCCAGGCACGGATGAGCGTCTCCTGGACGACGTCCTCGGCGCGCTGGCGGTCCCCCGCGACCAGCCGCAGCACGTAGGCCAGCAAGGGGCCGGCGTGCTCGCGGTACAGCGCGCGCATCAGCTCCTCGTCGGGTTCCGAGGACGACTGCGACATGCGATGTCGGGCCCTCGCACCACGTTCACCGGCCACGACGGAATCCTTGCGCACGCCCACCTCCGATGTCCGGGGGTTCCCCCAGTCGATCGCTCGCCCATTCGGTACGGACGCGAAGTGCGGCGTGTTCAAAGGGGGGTGGAGATTTCCCGGGGACGGCGTGAAGAAGAACGGGACGCCGGGGCGGCCAGGCGGTGTTTACCGTGCGAGGGCGGCGCGGCGCCGGTGGCGGGCGACGCGTTCGCGGTTGCCGCAGATCTCGCTGGAGCACCAGCGCCGGCGGTGCCCCCGGGAGGTGTCCACGTACACGATGGGGCAGTTGTCGCCCGCGCACTGCCGCAGGCTCGCCCGCGCGACGGGGTCGGTGAGCAGGTCCACGGCGTCCCGGGCGAGGGTCCCGAGCAGCGCCGAGCAGCGCGGCGGCCCGGCCAGTTCGCGGACCAGCGCGCCGTCCTCGCCGGGCACCGCGCGGGGCGCCGGGGGTGCGGCGAGGGCGAGTTCGTTGACGCGGGCGAGTGCGAGGGCGTGGGCGCGGGTGCGGGCCGCCGCCCGGGAGCGGACCAACCTCGCGGTCTCGCCCCGCAGTTCGCGGAAGCCGGTCAGCCAGGAGGGGTCGGCGTGGGCCAGCGGGGTGCCGGGCGGTACGAGCCGGGAGGCGGCGATCCAGGCGCGCAGCGCGTCGAGGGAGCCGAGGCGTTCCACGGGATGGGTGGTGGCGATGAGGTCCAGGCAGATCCGCCCGGTGTCGAACCGCAGCTCGTACGGGCCGGTGGCCGCACCCAGTGCCATGTTCCTGTCACCGCCTAGGACTTGCCCGCGCGGATGCGGGCCGGGAGGGGAGCAGGGAGTCCGCGAGCGGACCGCGCACGGGCCGCGCACGGGCCGCTCCCTCTACAGTGCCTGCCCTCGTCCGCGCCCGGAACCCCTCGTACCGCCGTCGTGTGGACGCTTGCGCATGCGCCCGCGCGTCCGGGCCATGTCGCGGGCGCCGCCCGGCCCGTTGACTGGACGCATGACGGAAACCAACGGGGGACGGCGGTCCCGCACCACCGCCGGAGTGCTGGTCGCGGCCACGGTCGCCGCGGGCCTGATGGCCGGTACCTTCTACGTCTTCGCCTGCGCCGTGATGCCGGCGCTGGCCCGCAGCGACGACCGGGTCTACGTGGAGGTGATGCGCGACATCAACGACGTGATCCAGAACCCGGTGTTCCTGCTGGGCTTCATGGGCGCGCTGGTGCTCTCGGTCCTGGCGGGGTGGCAGGCGCGCCGGACGCCGGGCCGCTGGTGGGTCCGGGCGGGCGCGGCGGCGTACGTGCTCGCCTTCCTGGTCACCGTGGCCGGCAACATCCCCCTCAACGACGCCCTGGCCCGCCCCGGTGATCCCGCGGCCCTGCGGGAGCGCTTCGAGGACCCGTGGGTGGCGTGGAACGTCGTCCGGGCCGTCCTGTCGACGGTGGCGACGGCGTGCCTGGCGGCGGGGCTGACGTCCCGGGGCCGGGCGGCGCGGACCGCTGCGGCGCCGGTACGGCGGGAGCCGGCGGGCGAGGCACCCCGGGGCCCGCACGCGGAGGCCCCGCACGCACCCCGGCACTGACCGGAAGGCACCCCCCGCCCCGGGGCGCGGGCGGCCCATGACGCGGCCGGACCGACGGCCCGGGGCCCGGCGCCACGCGCGGCGCTTCCTCCCGGCCGGTACCGGGGCGTGCGGTGTCTCCGGTACGCGGGCTCCGGAGTGTGTCGCGGGTCGGCTCCGGTCGGAGTGTGGCCGCGGGAGTCCGTGTCGTCCGGGCTCAGGGCTCGGGCCGCCGTCGGTCCGGCCCTGCAGCGGTCTGCCGGGGGCCCGTTGGGGCACCCCGGACGAGTCGCGGTCCCGGGGGGCGCCCCACGTTCCGGGGCCCGCCGCACAGCGGGCCGCCCGCGTGGCCGGGGCGTGGTCAGTCCGTGTACTTGGCGTGCGTGGCCGGGTCCAGGGCAAGGCGGTAGCCGCGCTTCACCACCGTCTGGATCAGCTTCGGGGCTCCGAGGGACGTGCGCAGGCGGGCCATGGCCGTCTCGACGGCGTGTTCGTCGCGGCCGGTGCCCGGCAGGGCGCGCAGCAGCTCCGCACGGGGCACGACCCAGCCGGGCCGCCGGGCGAGGGCGCGCAGCAGGGACATCCCGGCGGGCGGCACGGCCCGCAGTTCCCCGTCGACGAGCACCGCGTGCCCGCGGATCTCCAGCCGGTGCCCGGCGGCGGGCAGGGCACGGGCACGGGCGGGCAGCTCCTGGCACAGCAGTTGGACCAGCGGCCCGAGCCGGAACCGTTCGGGCTGGACCGTGGGGACACCCTCGGCCTGGAGCGGCACCGCGGTGACCGGTCCGACGCAGGCGGCCAGCACGTCCTGGCCGAACGCGGCGAGCAGCTCCGCCAGCATGCCCCGCTCCCCGGCCCGCCCCAGCAGGGACACCGCGGCGGGCGCGCTGGTGAAGGTCACCGCGTCCACGCCCCGCGTCACGGCCGCGTCCAGCAGGCGGTCCACGGGCGTTAGGTCCTCCGGCGGCAGCCACCGGTACACGGGCACCCCCAGCACCTCGGCGCCGCCCTCCCGCAGCGCCTCCACGAACCCCGGCAGCGGCTCCCCGTGCAGTTGTACGGCGATCCGGCGGCCCGCCACGCCCTCCTCCAGCAGCCGGTCGAGGACCTCGGCCATGGACTCCGACGCCGGGGACCACCGTTCCGTCAGTCCGGCCGCCCGCACCGCGCCCTTGACCTTGGGCCCGCGGGCCAGCAGTTCCACCGTGCGCAGCCGCTCCAGCAGCGCGTCCCCGAGCCCCCAGCCGTCGGCGGCCTCGACCCAGCCCCGGAATCCGATGGCGGTGGTGGCGACGACGACGTCCGGGGCCCGGTCGACGATCCGCTCGGTCGCGGCCATCAGCTCGCTGTCGTCGGCGAGCGGCACGATCCGCAGCGCCGGGGCGTGCAGGACGGCGGCACCGCGCCGCTGGAGCAGCGCGCCCAGTTCGTCGGCCCGGCGGGCGGCGGTCACGCCCACGGTGAACCCGGCCAGCGGGCCGTGCTCCTGCCGCCGCGCCTCGTCCCCCACGTCGCTCAGGTCGTCCATCGCTCGCCGCGCTCCGTTCCGTTCACACCCACGCACACCGTCACGTGGCGACCGAGCCTGCCAACGCCGCGTGACGGGCTCGGTTCCGCCTCGTGTCACCAGTGTTACGTCATACCTCGGCGCGGCTGAGCCCGGCCTCGGCCCGGGCCGGGCCCGAGGTGGCGTCCGGCGTCCGCACGGCGGGGCGGCGAAGGTATACCGCCCAGGTGAGGGCGAGGCACACGGCGTAGAAGGCGAGGAAGGCGACGAAGGCGCCGGTCCCCGTGCCGGAGGAGAGGAAGGACTGCCGGAAGGCGAGGTTCACGCCGACGCCGCCGAGCGCGCCCACCGCGCCGATGAGTCCCATGGAGGCGCCGGAGAGCCGCCGCCCGTACGCCACGGCGGCCTCCCCCTCCAGCCCCCGGGCCAGCGCCTTGTTCTGGAAGATGCCGGGGATCATCTTGAACGTCGACCCGTTGCCCAGCCCGCTGAGCACGAACAGCACCACGAACACGGCCACGAACAGGGCCAGCGACTCCGCCGCGCTCGCCGCGACGAGGACGGCCGTGGCGGCGGCCATGGCGACGAAGTTCCACAGGGTGATCCACGCACCGCCGTACCGGTCGGCGAGCCTGCCGCCCACCGGGCGGACCAGCGAGCCGAGCAGCGGGCCGATGAAGGTCAGGTACGCCGCCTGGAGCGGGGTCCGCCCGAACTGGCTCTGCAGCACCTGCCCGAAGGCGAAGCTGTAGCCGATGAAGGAGCCGAACGTGCCGATGTACAGCACGGACATGATCCAGGTGTGGGCGTCCCGCGCGGCGTCCTTGGCGGCACCGGTGTCGTTCCTGACGGAGGCGAGGTTGTCCATCCGGCGCGCGGCGAGCACCGCGGCCAGCAGGATCAGCGGGATGTAGACGCCGAGCAGGACCCGGGGCCCGCCGCCCGCCCCGATGATCGCGAGCGCGGCGAGCTGGATGACCGGCACGCCGATGTTGCCGCCCCCGGCGTTGAGACCGAGCGCCCAGCCCTTCTGCCGCAGCGGGAAGAAGGCGTTGATGTTGGTCATGGACGAGGCGAAGTTGCCGCCGCCGATGCCGGCCAGCAGCCCGACCAGCAGGAAGGTCGAGAAGGAGGTGCCCGGCTCCATCACGGCGAAGGCCGCGACGGTCGGCACCAGCAGCAGCGCGGCGGAGACGACCGTCCAGTTGCGCCCGCCGAAGACGGCCACGGCAAAGGTGTACGGCACCCGCACGACCGCGCCGACCAGCGTCACCAGGGACGTCAGCAGGAACTTGTCGGCCGGGGTCAGCCCGTACTCCGGGCCCATGAAGAGCACCAGTACGGACCACATCGTCCAGACGGAGAACCCGATGTGCTCGGAGAGGACGGAGAAGAACAGGTTCCGCCGGGCGGTCCGCTCCCCCGTCTCCCGCCAGAAGGTCTCGTCCTCGGGATCCCAGTGCGCGATCCAGCGGCCGCCAGGGACTGTCATGACGCCTCCACGGTGCTCCACAACTCGATGGCGCCGACGCTAGGAGGGGCGCGTTTCGGTCCGGTGGGGCTGTGGATGACCGGGAGGGAACGTTGCTCTCACCCGGCAAGGCCGCGGGGTGAGAGGTCGCGCTCAGCCCCGCGGGGGCTGGGGCTGCCAGTGCGGGTTCTGCTGCGGGTGGCCCTGCGGAGGGTACGGCTGCTGCGGCGGGTACGGCTGCTGCGGGTGGGCCTGCGACGGGTACGGCTGCTGCGCAGGGGGCTGCGGCGGGTACGGCTGCTGCGCCTGCGGCTGCGGGGCCGCGTAGGGCTGCGGCGGCTGGGCGTACGGCTGCGCGGCCTGCTGCGGGTGGCCGTACGGCTGCTGCTGCGGCTGGGGGTCGTACGGGCCGGGGGCGGGCTGTCCGTAGCCGCCGGGCGCGGCGGCGCCGAAGGGGTTCCCGTGCCCCGGCAGGTGCCCGCCGGGCGGCAGGTACCGCACCCGTCCCGTCTCGTCGGCCATCGGCACGAACCCCGCGGCCTGCAGCCGCGCCGCGAACTTGGCGTTGCGCTTGCGGGTGACGAGGAGGCCGATGCCCAGGACCGCCATGAGGACCAGCCAGATGATCCCGGAGATGACGAAGTCGTCGGAGGAGCCGCCCTGGCGGTAGGCGAGGACCACGCACGCGATGGTGGCGCCGAGCGCGCCGTAGCCCATGTTCTTCTGGGCGTTCTTGCCGGTGAGGTCGAAGTTGATGCGGGCCTTGAGGAGTTCGAAGGCGTCCGGCACGAGCGGCGGCAGGGACACCCCGTCGCCCGCGTTCGGGTACTGCGCCCAGTTCTGCGCGGCCCGGGTGCGGGCCTGCGGGGCGGGGTCGGGGACCAGCAGCATGGTGAGCGCCGCGTTGCTCCCGCCGCTCTGGCGCACGTCGGCGTACTCGTACCCGAACTGCTGGGCGACGAAGGCGAGCCTGGCGAGCTTCTTGACGGACGACATCCGGCTGGTGAGCTGGACCGGCTCCCCGCTCCCCATCAGCTGCAGCATCTTCTGCGTCTGCCGCCTGCTCATCCCGCTGCTCCCCCTGCCCGGCTCACGCCGCCCTGTCCACTCCCGCAACCGAGGCAGTCTCCCACGGCGCCAGGACGGGCGTCAGCCCCGGTGCGAGGCGCCCGTGGCGGACCGCCGCCCCGCGGAGCGCTTGGCGCCGTTCGGCCAGAGCCTCGGCTTCCGCTTCGCGGCGAGGTCCTCGACCCAGCCGACCGCCAGGATCGCCAGGCCGATGAGGGGCCACACGAGGGAGAACATCCAGAGCGTGTACGAGCCGTCGAGGGCGCCGACCGCCCGCTCGCTCTGCATGAAGGGGAGCTTGTAGGCGAGGTCGATGATCGGGACCGTCGCCATGATCAGCAGGTTGTGCCACAGGTAGATGGTGACCGCGCGGTTGTTGGAGAGGGTGATCAGCCGGTCCCAGTTGGCCAGCCGGCCGGGGAGCTCCCGCCACGAGGGGGAGTACTGGAGGAGGATCACGACGAAACCGAACGACCAGGTGGCCTGGGCGAGCGGGATGTCGTTGAGGTCCCAGCCGTCGGGACCCAGATGGCCCGAGGCCCACCACAGGCCGAAGGCCATCACCAGCGAGGCGCAGGAGACCGAGACGTACCGCGGGATCTGCTTCAGCAGGCCGTCGTGGTGGGCGAAGCCCAGCACCCAGCAGCTCCCGTAGACCGCGAAGTCGGTGATGGCGAGGCCGGTTTCACCCGGGATGGTCACCAGGCCCGTGCCGACGACCGCCGTCAGGCCGAGCGGCGCGAGCAGCGTCGGCCAGGGGGCCCTGCGGAACAGCCAGAGCAGCAGCGGGGAGGCGACGACGAACCAGAGGTAGGCGCGCAGGTACCACAGGGGGCCGGCGGCCTGCACCGCCCAGGTGTCCTCCAGCAGCCCGGACTGGGAGCCGACGTGCCAGGGGTAGGGCGGGGCGCCGATCGGGACGATGTAGTTGAACAGCTCGATCAGGCCCCAGGTGCCGCCGCGGTCCGGATCCTCGGACGGGTTCCAGCCGTTCAGGAACATCATCGTCAGCGCGACCGCCGCGAAGGCCCACATCGGCGGCAGGAGGCGGCGTACGCGCCCGCGGATCACGCTCAGCGCCGGGCGCTTGAGCGAACGCGCCATCAGCGAGCCCGCCAGCGCGAACATCACGCCCATCGACGGGAACAGCACCGACAGCCAGGCCCAGCCGAAGAGGTGGTAGACCACGACGCGGACCAGGGCGATCGAGCGCAGCAGGTCGAGGTACCGGTCGCGGCCCGGCTTCCCGCCGGACGGCGCGGGAGCCGGCGCGGAGTCCGGCACGGGCGGCGTGGTGCGCTGTCGCGGGACCGCGTAGGGCATCCCCGCGGGCCCGTCCGGGAGTCCCGCGTACCCGGGGTCGTACGGGTGGGCCGGTTCCGGGCCCGGGCCCGGACCGGCGATGTGTCCGTGCGTCATGCCACGGGCCTCCGATCGGCGTTGCCGCGCCCCCGCTGCTGCGGCACGGAGTCGCCGGGTGCCCCGACGACGCCGGTGCGGCGCAGCTTCTGCCAGCGCAGGCGACCGCCGGTGAGCGCGGTGATCCAGGACTGGAGCAGGACGACGTACATGAGTTGGCGGTAGAGGATCTGCTGCAGCGGCAGCGAGATCAGGTGGGTCATGCGTTCCCGGTCGAGCCGGAAGGCGTACGCCGCGCAGACCGCCTGGATGGCGAGGACGCCGAGCCAGGCCGCGATCGTCTTCCCGGTGGGGCCGAAGACGATGCCGTAGAGCAGGAAGACGTCGATCAGCGGGGCCAGCAGCGGGGCCAGGACCATGAAGAGCGAGACGAAGGGCAGGCCCACGCGGCCGAAACGGCCCGAGGGGCCCTTCTCGATCACCGCGCGGCGGTGCTTCCAGATGGCCTGCATCGTGCCGTACGACCACCGGTAGCGCTGGGACCACAGTTGCTGGACGGTCTCCGGGGCCTCGGTCCAGGCGCGGGCGTTCTCTGCGTAGACCACCCGCCAGCCGGCCCGGTGCAGCGCCATGGTGACGTCGGTGTCCTCGGCGAGCGTGTCGTCGCTCATGCCGCCGATGGGCTCCAGGGCGGAGCGGCGGAAGGCGCCGACCGCGCCGGGGATGGTCGGCATGCAGCCGAGGACGTCGTACATCCGGCGGTCCAGGTTGAAGCCCATCACGTACTCGATGTGCTGCCAGGCGCCGATGAGGCTGTCCTTGTTGCCGACCTTCGCGTTGCCCGCCACCGCGCCCACCTTCGGGTCGCCGAAGGGCTGGACGAGTTCGCGGACGGTGGAGGGTTCGAAGACGGTGTCGCCGTCCATCATCACGACGATGTCGTGACGGGCGTTGGCCAGGCCCCGGTTGAGCGCGGCCGGCTTGCCCGCGTTGAGCTGGCGTATCACCCGCACGCCCGGCAGGCCGAGGCTCTCCACGATCCGTGCGGTGCCGTCGCTGGAGCCGTCGTCGATGACGATGACCTCGACCGGGTGGTCGCTGGCCACCAGGGAACGGACCGTGTTCTCGATGCACTTGGCCTCGTTGTACGCGGGGACCAGCACCGTCACCGGTTCGGTGACCGCCGGGCCCCAGCGGAAGCGTCTGCGGCGCACCCGGCGGGCGTGGACGCCGGACAGCAGCAGCATCAGGACGAACCGCCCGATGACCAGGGTGCCGATGACCGCCAGGCCGACCACGAGGACGTCGGTGAGCTTCTCGGAGGCCTGGACCAGGAAGACCCAGGCCTTGCCCTTCCACAGTTCGGCGCCGGTCACCGGGGTCATGGCGCTGGGCGCGTCCAGGGCCTCGGTGAGGTTGTCGAACTCGTAGCCCTTGTCCTTCAGGTCGGGCAGGAACCGGTCCAGGGCCTGCACGGTCTGGTGGCGGTCGCCGCCGGAGTCGTGCATCAGGACGATGGCGCCCTTGCCGCCGTGCGGCGTGGCCCGGCGGATGATCTCGTCGACGCCGGGCTTCTTCCAGTCCTCGCTGTCGGTGTTGTTGACGACGGTGAGGTAGCCGCGGCCGCCTATGTACTGGGTGACCGGCCAGGACTTGTTGTCCATGGCGTCGGCGAAGGAGGAGTACGGCGGACGGAACAGCGAGGTCCGCACCCCGGCCGCGCCGGTCAGCGCGAGCTGGTTCTGCGACAGCTCCCAGTCGATGCGCTTGGTGGACTGGTAGGACAGGTCGGGGTGGTTGAAGGTGTGCAGTCCCACCTCGTGGCCCTCGTCGACCATGCGCTCGACCAGGCCGGGGTAGCGGGAGGCCATGGTGCCGGTGACGAAGAAGACCGCGTGCGCGTCGTGCTTCTTCAGCACGTCCAGGACGCGCGGCGTCCAGGTCGGGTCCGGGCCGTCGTCGAAGGTGAGGACGAGCCGGTGGTCGGGCACGCTGAGGCTCTCGGTACGGCCGCCGCGCGTGTCGATGACCGGGCCGCCCTCGAGGATCTTCTCGGGTACGTGGGTGGTCGCGGTGGGCGGCTGGACGCGGTGGTCGGCGAGGATCTCGCTGTGCACGTAGCCGCGCAGCATGAGCATCGCCACCAGGGCGACCAGGACGAGCAGCGGAAGCAGCAGGCGCAACGGCAGGCGACGGCGGGAGCCCTCACGGGCGCTGCGCGCGGCCCCGTGACGGCGGGTGCGGGATGCCATCAGAGGGTGTTCTCCGGGGACAGGGAAAGGGAGGCGGAAGAGTCGGAGGCGGAGGACGCGGCGGTGCCCGCCGGACCGGCGACCGCGACGGGCGTTCCGGCCGGACCGGCGACGGGGTCCGGGTCGCCCGCGCCGTTGGGGTTGGTGCCGCCCTCACCCGGGTCGGTGCCCGTGCTGGAACCACCGGTGGGTCCGGTCGGTTCGGCGGGGGTGTCGCCGCCGCCCGCCGGGGTCGACGGGTCCGTGACGGGAGGCGTCGACGCCTGCGTCGACTGCGCCGGGCCGGGGCCGGTCACGTCCGAACCGCCCGGGTTCTGACCGGCGCCGGACGCCGGGGACTGCGGGCCGCGGCTCGTGCCGGGCTGCTGCGCGGTGCCGTCGGCGACGCCGGACCCGCCGGACGCGGGTGCCTCGTTCCCCGGCGCGGTCGCCGTGCCGGTGCCGGCCGAGGGGCTGGCCTGCGGAACGGTGCCGCCGGTGCCGGAGGGCTGCGCCGGCTGCGAGGGCAGCGGGGTGGTGTCCACCTTCCCGGCCGGTGCGCCCTCCTCCTGGCCCGGTACGGGCATCCAGGGCGCGTCGGAGTTGCCGGAGAGCAGCGTGGAGACGATGACGACGGCGTACACCGCGCAGGCGATGCCGACGAGGATGCCGAGGCGGCGGTACAGGCGGCTGCGGCGCCCCGAGGCGTCGACGAAGACGGGCCCTTCGGACGGCTCCGTACGGCTCTTGCGGTGCCCGCGCTCGGCGCGCAGGAGCTTGCCGTCGCCGAGCTGGACGGCGTCGAGCTGGACCGTGACCTCGTGCGGGTCGTGGGTGTGATCGGCGGCACCGGCCCCGGCGCCTTCTTCGCCCTCGGTGTCCGGCCCTTCCTGCCAGGGGTCGCGGAGTACGGCGGTGACGGGACCGGCCGGGGGCGCGGACACGGGCAGGGCACGGGTGGGACCGGCCGACGGGAGGACATCCGTCCGGTCGAGGTCCGCGTGAGCGCCGTGAGCGCCACCCGACGCCGGAGCGGCATACGGAGCCTTGCCGAAAGAGGCGGCCCCCGGGACGACGGAACCGTCCGGGGAGACGGACGCGGAAGAGGAGGCGGACGCCGGGAAGGCACGGGTCGGACCGGCCGACGGGCGCCGGAGCGGCATACGGAGCCCTGCCGAAAGAGGCGGCCCCCGGGGCGGCGTCGTCCGGGGCGTGGGGCGGGGCGGCGTTGCCGGGGTGCGTCCCGGCCGGGCCGGTGGTGCCCCAGGTTATTCGCCCCTGGGCCGACGGGCCCGGGTTCGGAACACGGCGGCGGTGGCCGCCCGTTCGGGCGCCCAGGAACTCCGTCCGGTCGGCGGCTGAGCCCGCGCCCGCGCGCGGACCGTCACCGGACTCCCCGAACCACCCCGGACCTGAAGCGGGTCCGGCAGGAGCTGAAGGTATGGAAGGCGTGGAAGGCACGGAAGGGTTGGCAGAGGCGGAACCGGGCCCGGTGTGTCCGTCGGCCCCGCGGGACTCCCGCGCGCTCATCGGGGACCCCCCGGCCGGAGGGAGGACCCGGGCCGCCGGCAACACCTCGGTGGCGTCAGCATGTCGTCCTGCCTCCGAGAGGTCACGAGCCCCGGACCCGGCCTCGGGCCACTCCGGTTGGGCGTCTTTTTGCCAGTTCTCCACGCGCGCGCACTTCCCCCCAAGGGATACCACCGGGCGCACACACGACTCCGAGCACGCGTCGGCCGAACCGGCCCCCACCAGGTCGAGCGCCCCCTGTACCACACCGTGCTCAGGCAAAGAATGTAGCGCACGCGGAGGATGTGTGGTTCCCGCGTGTCAGTTGTGGACGGACATCACAGCAGCGTCGGCGGCCGGAATCCAGCTCCCGTCGGGAACCCCGAGCCAACCCTTCTCGGTCGCGACCTGGGACGCCGCCCGGCGCAGCGCGTCGAGCGCGGGATGGACGAGTCCCTTTCGCCAGACAAGTGACACCGGCGACAGCGGCACGGGGCCGACGAGCGGGCGCACCACGGTCGAGGGCATGGCCGGAAAGCTCCGCACGGCGAGGATCGGATTGCGCGTCTTGTCCATGATGCGCTGGAACTCCTCCTCGCCGACGGCCAGCGGCACGGGGGGCGCCACACGGATGCCGCGCCCCTCGAACAGGCGGTGCGCCAGCTCGGTCCACTCCGGCGTGCGCGGGTTGCCGGCCCCGGCGTACACGCTCTCCCCGGCGAGCGCGGACAACGGCACCTCCGCCAGCCCGGCCAGCGGATGGTCCTCGGGCAGGACGACCGCCATGGGCTCGCAGCGCACCGGCTGGTGGCAGAGCCCCGCCCGCAGCGCGGCCGGCAGTCCCGCGAACCGGCCGAAGGAGGCGTCGAGCCGGCCCGCGACCAGTTCACCGGCGGCGTGGGTCAGCCCGCTCTCGTATCGGGCCATCAGCTCCAACTCGGGGGCGAGCGAACGCGCCCGTTCCAGGACGACCCGGCCGGTGACCAGCCCCGGGGAGTTGAGGTCGACCAGCAGCGGGCGGGCCTGCCCGAACGCGGCGAGCAGGTCGTCCTGCGCCTGGAGGACCCGGCGGGCGTACGGCAGCAGCCGCTCGCCGTCGGCCGTCGGCGTCACCTGCCGGGTGGTGCGGACGAACAGCTCGGCCCCCAACTCCCGCTCCAGGCGCCGTACATCCCTGCTGAGCGCCTGCTGGGCGACGTAGAGCCGGGCCGCGGCACGGGTGAAGTGCAGTTCCTCGGCGACGGCGACGAACGCGCGCAGGAGGCGGGGGTCGAGGTGGGCGGGTGCGGACATCCGGTGAATTTACAACGGGACCGCGTGAATGGCCACGGAGAAGGTGTTGGACCCCGTGAGCGCCCCCGGGCGACGGTGGTTCCCATGCCCCGACCGACCCCCGCGCGCCCCTCCCGCCCGGCTTCGCCCGCCCCCTTCCTCGCCGTCACCGCCGACACCGTGGTCGCGGCCGACTTCCGCCCCCGCACCCGGCGCCGGCCGCCGGGCCCCTACCGGCGCCTCCTGTCCACGCCCGGCGCCCGGGCCTTCACCGCCGGGAACCTGATCGCCCGGCTGCCGCAGGGCATGTTCAGCGTGAGCGCGGTCGTGATGATCGCCGGCACCCGTGGTTCGTACGCCCTCGCCGGCGCCGTCACCGCGACGGGACTGGCCGCCACGGCGCTGGTCGCCCCGTGGACCGCGCGGCTCGTGGACCGGCTCGGCCAGGCCCGGGTGGCCGTGCCCGCCACCCTGTTCGCCGCGCTGGGTTCCGTCGCCCTGCTGCTGTGCGTGCGGTACGGGGCACCCGCCTGGACCCTGTTCGCCGCGTACGCCGCCACCGCGACGACGCCCAACACCGGCGGCATGGCCCGCGCCCGCTGGTCGTACCTGCTGAAGGGCGACGCCGACGCGCTGCACACCGCGAACTCCTTCGAGCAGGCCACGGACGAGCTGTGCTACATGCTCGGCCCGGTCCTCGCGGCGTTCCTGTGCACGGCGCTGTTCCCCGAGGCGGGCACGCTCGTGGCCGTGGTGCTGCTGGTGAGCGGCATGCTGCTGTTCACCGCCCAGCGTTCGACCGAGCCGCCGGCCCGACCGCGTCCGACGGCCAAGGCACCCTTCCGGGCCCCCGGCATCCCGCCGCTGCTGGTGGTGTGCCTGGCGATGGGCGGGATCTTCGGCTCGATGGAGGTCGTGACGATCGCCTTCGCGGACGCGCAGGGCCACCGCGCGGCGGCCGGAGCGGTCCTCGCCCTGCAGGCGGCCGGTTCCTGCGCAGCGGGCCTGCTCTACGGCGCGCTCAAGCCGGCCGGACCGGCCGAGCGCCGCCTGCCGTGGTGCGTGGCCGCGATGACGGCCCTGCTGGTCCTGCCCCTGCTCGCGGCCTCCCTCGACGGCTCGCTGCCCCTGCTCGCGCTCACACTGCTGATCGGCGGCATGGCGACGGCGCCGACGATGGTCACCACGATGACCCTGGTCCAGCACCGCACTCCGGAGGGCCGCCTGAACGAGGGCATGACCCTCGCGGTGACCGGCCTGCTCGGCGGCATCGCCTGCGGCAGCGCGGCGGGCGGCTGGACGGTGGAACACCTCTCCCCCACCGCCGCCTACGGCATCCCGGTCACGGCGGCGGCCCTGGCCCTGCTCCTCGCCCTGCTCCCCACCCGCCAGTCCGCCTGAACGCGGAAACCCCCTGGGGTCACCGGAAGTGTGTCCGGCGACCCCAGGGGGTCCTGGGAATGTGGAGATGGCGGGAATCGAACCCGCGTCCAACGGTGCGGAACCAGGGCTTCTCCGTGTGCAGTCCGCTTCGATTTTCTCGGCCCCGGAGATCACGCGGACAAGTCTCCGACGGGCTCAGTCACTGTTTGGTTTCCCTCTTCACCCCGTGACCGGGATCAAGGTTTAGTCCCCTAGCTGATGCCAGGATCCGGGTCGGGAACAGCCCCGGGCTGACACTCCCTTAATAGGAGGCTCGCTCTGCTACCTGAGATCAGGCAGCGAGGGCGAAGGCCTGCTGGGAGGAATCGCGCTTGGTGTTGGCGATTATTTTTTTCGGCCTGTGGTTTACGAGATCATGGCCGCTTCCTCGACACGCTTCCCCTGCTTCGACAGCCGCTGTCGAAACCGATCATCCCCATGTTGATTTTTCAAACCCTCCGGAGAGGCCCCTCCGAAGAGGGCGCGCACCCGCTGTGAGGTGCAGGTGCCATCGTACGTGACCAACACGCACCCGTGCCAGCCTATTCCCGCGGCTCAGGCCCGCTGCTTGCGCCGGATCGCCGAGATCGTCCGCTCCGCCTCGCGCCGGTCCTGCTTCTCCCGGAGGGTCTGCCGCTTGTCGTACTCCTTCTTGCCGCGTGCCAGCGCGATCTCGACCTTGGCCCGGCCGTCCTTGAAGTAGAGCGCCAGGGGCACGATCGTGTGACCGGTCTCCTGGGACTTCGACTCCAGCTTGTCGATCTCCACGCGGTGCAGCAGCAGCTTCCGCTTGCGCCGCGCGCTGTGGTTGGTCCAGGTGCCCTGGCTGTACTCCGGCACGTGCACGTTGTGCAGCCACGCCTCGTGTCCGTCCAACTGCACGAAGCCGTCCACCAGTGAGGCCCGCCCCTGGCGCAGCGACTTCACCTCGGTACCGGACAGCACGAGGCCGGCCTCGTAGGTGTCGAGGATCTGGTAGTCGTGCCGCGCCTTCTTGTTCTGCGCGATCAGCTTGCGCCCTTTTTCCTTAGCCATAGTGCGGTCCATTTTGGCACTACGGAGGGGCCCGGCGGAAAGCCGATTACGCGGGGCCGTCCGCCTCGCGCCCCAGGCCGCTGAGCACGGTGCGGGCCCGCTCCAGGGCGGCGGGGCCGGCCGGGTCGACCTCCAGGTCGGGCGTGATGCCCGTGCCGTCGACGCCTCGGCCGGAGGGCGTGCGGTAGTGGCCGACGGTCAGCTCGGCCACCGAGCCGCCGGGCAGCCGGCTCGGCATCTGCACCGAGCCCTTGCCGAACGTGCGGGAGCCCAGGACGACCGCCCGGCCGCGGTCCTGGAGGGCCCCGGTGAGCAGCTCGGCCGCGCTCATCGTGCCGCCGTCGACGAGCGCGACCAGGGGCCTGGTGGTGTCGCCGCCGGGTTCGGCGTGCAGGGCCCGCTGGTCGCCGTCGACGTCGTACGTGGCGACCAGGCCGCCGTCGAGGAAGGCGGAGGCGGCGGTGACGGCCTCGGCGACCAGGCCGCCGGAGTTGCCGCGCAGGTCCAGGACGACCCCGGCGCCGGAGGGCACGCGGGCCGCGGCCTCGCGCACCTGCGCGCCGACGCCCTTGGTGAAGGAGGTGACCTTGACGACGGTGAGGCCGTGGGCGAGCGTGCGCACCGTCACGGGGTCCGTGGACAGCCGGGCGCGCCGGACGGTCTCGGTCCACGCGCGCGTGCCGCGCTCCAGGCCCAGCCGGACGGCGGTGCCGGCGGGCTCGCGCTCGCCGTCGCCACGGAGTATGGCGACGACCTCGGTGACGGGCCGCCCGTCGACCCGCGTGCCGTCGACACTGCGCAGCCGGTCGCCCTCGCGGATGCCGGCGTCGGCGGCGGGCGAGCCGGAGCGCACCCGGGTCACCTCGATCCGGCCGTCCCGTTCGCGGCGCGCGGAGAGCCCGACGCCGGTGTACCGGCCGTCGAGGGCGTCCTCCAACTCCTCGTACTCGCCCTGGGAGTAGATGGCGCCCCAGCGGTCGCCGCTGCGGCTGACCGCGCGTTCGGCGGCCTCCACGGGGGACTTGCCGTCGGCCATGGCCTCGGCCGCCGCGCGGGCGACGTCGTCCTGGCGGGCCTGCTGACCGGCCTGGGCGACCGAACGGGGCGTGCCGGGACCGGACTTGCGGTCCGTCCCGGGGAGCGAGCCGCTGGCCGCGCCCGCGACGAGCACGCTCGCGAACACCAAGGTCAGGGCGGCCCCGTGGCGTGCGCGACGGGGCTGGCAGAACAGGGCACGACCTGACATGCCGGTGAGTCTAGGACAACGCACAGGGGCCGTACGGTCGAGCGACCGTACGACCCCCTTGGTATGTGTCACACCTTCAGGTACTTGCGCAACGCGAAGAACGCCGCCAACGCGGGCATCAGCAGACTCACGGCCAGGATGAGCGGCAGCTTGGTCAGGACGGCGTCCCAGCCGATGAAGTTGATCAGGTTCAGCTTCTCGGAGAGGGCGAGCCCGTGGTCGATGATGAAGTACCTGGCGATCACCAGGAATCCGCAGGCCACACCACCGCCGATCAGACCGGCGACCGCCGCCTCCATGATGAACGGCGCCTGGATGTAGAAGCCCGAAGCGCCCACGAGACGCATGATGCCGGTCTCGCGGCGCCGGCTGAACGCCGAGACGCGCACGGTGTTGACGATCAGCATCAGGGCGACGACGAGCATCAGGGCCATCACCGCGCGGGCCGCCCAGTTCATGCCGTTGAGGAGACCGAAGAGGTTGTCCAGGATGCCCTTCTGGTCCTGCACGGACTGCACGCCCTCGCGGCCGTCGAAGGCGGTCGCGATGACCTGGTACTTCTCGGGGTCCTTCAGCTTGATCCGGTACGACTCCTGCATCTGGTCCGGCGTGAGGGAGCTGGCCAGCGGCGAGTCGCCGAACTGCTCCTTGTAGTGCTTGTACGCCTCGTCCTGCGACTCGTACGTCACCTTCTCGACGACCGCCATCTCGTCGAGGTCGGCCATGATCTGCTTCTTCTGGTCCTCGGTCACCGCGCCCTTGGCGCAGTTGGGGTCGGACGCGGCATCGCTCTTGTTGCAGAGGAAGACCGAGACGTTGACCTTGTCGTACCAGTAGCCCTTCATGGTGTTGACCTGGTCGCTCATCAGCAGCGAACCGCCGAACAGGGCCAGGGACAGGGCGACCGAGACGATGACCGCGAAGGTCATCGTGAGATTGCGGCGAAGACCGACACCGATCTCCGAGACTACGAACTGGGCGCGCATGGCGTCTCGTTAAGCCTTTCGTTCCTCGTCGTCAGTGCTGGTAGCCGTAGACACCGCGTGCCTGGTCCCGGACGAGGCGGCCCTTCTCCAGCTCGATGACGCGCTTGCGCATCTGGTCCACGATGTTCTGGTCGTGCGTGGCCATCACCACGGTGGTGCCGGTCCGGTTGATCCGGTCGAGCAGCTTCATGATGCCGACGGAGGTCTGCGGGTCCAGGTTGCCCGTGGGCTCGTCCGCGATCAGCAGCTTGGGCCGGTTGACGAAGGCGCGGGCGATGGCGACGCGCTGCTGCTCACCGCCGGACAGCTCGCCGGGCCTGCGGTCCTCCTTGCCGCCGAGTCCGACGAGGTCGAGCACCTGGGGCACGGACTTGCGGATCTCGCCGCGGGACTTGCCGATGACCTCCTGGGCGAAGGCGACGTTCTCGCCGACCGTCTTGTTCGGCAGCAGGCGGAAGTCCTGGAAGACCGTCCCCAACTGGCGCCGCATCTGCGGCACCTTCCAGTTGGACAGGCGGGAGAGGTCCTTGCCCAGCACGTGCACCTGTCCGTGGCTGCACCGCTCCTCGCGGAGGATCAGCCGCAGGAAGGTGGACTTGCCCGAGCCGGAGGATCCCACGAGGAAGACGAACTCGCCCTTCTCGACCTCCAGGGAGACATCCCTGAGGGCTGGGTGGCTCTGTTTGGGGTAGACCTTGGAGACGTTGTCGAATCGGATCACGGATGCACCACGGGTCGCCGGGGGTAGATGTGCGTGACCATACGCGAACCGGGGAGCCGACCGCAGTCACCGGTCGGGGTTGCGTATCAGTTGCGCGTTTTGTCCCCGCGGCAGGGCGCGCAGGGCCCCACGGAACCTGGCACAGTGGAAGGGGAACGTTCGCACCGCCGCGGGCGTTGTTCCGGACAGAGCCGGTGGCAAGGAGGGCGAGCGCATGACGTACGACCGGTTGGTGTGCGCGAACTGCGCGGCGCCCGTGAGCGAGGGCAGGTGCCCGGTGTGCCGGGCCAACCGCGAGCGGCTGCAGCAGGAGAGCAACCCCTTCTCGGGGCTGAACCCGATGGCGCTGGTCGCGCTGCTGGCGGTGCTGGTCGCCGCCGTGGCACTGCTGGCCCAGCAGACCGTCTGACGCGCCCGGAGCGAGCCCCACGGGGCCTCCAGGGGCGGGGCACGACCACGGACCCGGAGAGTACGGAAGGGGCCCGGAGCGGGTGACGCTCCGGGCCCCTTCCCCTGCGTGCGCGGTGCGTACGCGGGCGGCTACCGTCAGGCAGCAGCCCCGCCGCGGCCGTTCATCAGGCGCGGCAGGAAGCGGAAGCCGATGCCGCCGGCGATCATCGTCGCGGCGCCGACCAGCAGGAACGTGGTCTCCGCGGCACCGGTCTCGGCGAGCTCCTTGCCGTTGCCCTGGGCGGCGGCGTCGGAGGAGGCCGGGGCCTGCTCGCCGGTGTCGGTCAGGGCGGAGGAACCCTGGTTCTGCGCGACGTTGTCGTTGCCACCGCCGTCGGGGGAGGTGTTGTCGTTGCCACCGGCGCCGTTGCCGTTGCCGTTGCCGTGGCCGTTCCCGTTCCCGTTACCCGGGTTGCTCGGGCTCGTGGGGTCGGTGGTGCCCGGGTCGGTGGGCTCGGGGTCGGTGGTGCCCGGGTCCGTCGGCTCGGGGTCGGTGGTGCCCGGGTCGGTGGGCTCCGGGTCGGTCGTGCCCGGGTCCGTCGGCTCGGGGTCGGTGGTGCCCGGGTCGGTGGGCTCCGGGTCGGTGGTGCCCGGGTCCGTCGGGTCCGGCGTCTCGCACTCCGGGCCGGTGCCGATGTCGCACGGGTCGCCGTCGTCGTCGCCCTGGACGCTCAGGCCGAGACCGAGGCCGCTGTCGCTGGAGTTCGCGCTGACGCCGATCTCGAGCGCCGAGGCGGCACCCGCCGCGGTCAGCGAGGCGCCGGCCGCGATCACGGCGCCGGCCGCGATGCGCGCGACACGGATGCGCGTCTTCTTCGTCATGTAGTTGCTACCCCCAGTAGCCGATTAGTCGGTGAGGCCGCACTCGGGGGCCGTGATCGACGGGGGACGGCTGCATGTGCTCAAGCCCCCCGGTTCACATGCGCCCCAGAAATACGCATGCCGAGCCTCACCATTCCGAATGTTCAAAGCATCGTCAAGGTCATTGCGTACGCGATGTCCAGGTACGGGACGTATGCCGGACACAATGGGTGTGAGTGTGATGCAAAACCCAGACATCACCGGCGAACAGGGGGCGAAGAAAAGGCAACTGCCGCTCGGACAGCGGCAGTTGCCTTGTCGACAAAGCGGTGCTTCCGCTTCGCTCTACTTCTCCCGCTGCTTGCGCCAGCGAATGCCGGCCTCGAGGAAACCGTCGATCTCGCCGTTGAACACGGCCTCGGGGTTGCCCACTTCGTGCTCCGTGCGCAGGTCCTTGACCATCTGGTACGGGTGCAGCACGTACGAACGCATCTGGTTGCCCCAGGAGTTGCCCCCGTCGCCCTTGAGGGCGTCCATCTTGGCCTGCTCCTCCTGGCGGCGGCGCTCCAGGAGCTTGGCCTGGAGGACGTTCATGGCGGTGGCCTTGTTCTGGATCTGGGAGCGCTCGTTCTGGCAGGAGACGACGATGCCGGTGGGGATGTGCGTCAGGCGCACCGCCGAGTCGGTGGTGTTGACGCCCTGGCCGCCGGGGCCGGAGGACCGGTACACGTCCACGCGCAGCTCGGACTCGTCGATCTCGATGTGGTCGGTCTGCTCGACCACGGGGAGGATCTCGACGCCCGCGAAGGAGGTCTGGCGGCGCCCCTGGTTGTCGAAGGGCGAGATGCGCACGAGGCGGTGGGTGCCCTGCTCGACGGAGAGGGTGCCGTAGGCGTACGGCGACTGGACGGCGAAGGTGGTCGACTTGATGCCGGCCTCCTCCGCGTACGACGTCTCGTAGACCTCGGTCTTGTAGCCGTGCTGCTCGGCCCAGCGCAGGTACATGCGCTGGAGCTTCTCGGCGAAGTCGGCGGCGTCGACGCCACCCGCCTCGGCGCGGATGTTGACGAGCGCCTCACGCGCGTCGTACTCGCCCGAGAGCAGGGTGCGGACCTCCATCTCGTCCAGCGCCTTGCGGACGGCAGCCAGCTCGGACTCGGCCTCGGCACGGGTGTCCGGGTCGTCCTCCTCCTCGGCCATCTCGAACAGCACGCCGAGATCGTCGATCCGGCCGCGCAGGGTCTCGGCCTTGCGCACCTCGGCCTGGAGGTGCGAGAGCTTGCTGGTGATCTTCTGCGCCGCCTCCGGGTCGTCCCACAGGGAGGGCGCGGCCGCCTGCTCCTCGAGCACGGCGATGTCTGCCCTCAACTTGTCGAGGTCCAGGACGGCCTCGATCGACTCCATGGTCGAGGAGAGGGACTTCAGCTCTTCGGATACATCGACGACTGCCACGCATCCAGCGTAACGGCTCCGGCCGCCGGTCCACGCCCGGCGGGGGTGCGGGCGCGGACCCGGCGGCCGGGCGGGCCTCAGGGAGCGGCCGGGGCCGAGTTCCGTGTGTCGTCGGGTCCGGTGCCGTCCTCGTCCCCGCTCGTGGCCAGCCACGAGCCGACGCCGATCGCCGCCACCAGGGCCACCGCCCCGGCGCCCACCGCGATCCGGCGGCGCCGCGCGGTGGCGCGGTTGCGGGCCGAGCCGGGACGCGGGGCGCCCGCCGCGCGCGGGGCGCGTGCGGTGCCGCGGGCGCCGCCGGCCAGCTCGTCGGGGGCGGGCACGCGCATCGACGTGTGGGTGTCGCGGTTGGAGTCGGCGGGCTTGGCGCCCGGCACCAGCGGCACCGCGCCCCGGCGCCGTACGGGCTCGCCGGAGGGCGCGGTCGCGGCCGGGGCCTCCTCGGGCGCCGCCTCCTCCTCGTGCCCGGCGTCGGGCTCGTCCACGTCCAGCGGGGCCATTCCGGCGAGCATCGGCAGCAGCTCGCGCAGCCGGGCGCTCAGCTCGGAGGCGCGCAGCCGGGAGGCCGGGGCCTTGGCGAGGCACTGGACGAGGAGCTGCCACAGCTCGTCCGGGATGCCGGGGAGCGGGACGACGGTCTCGGTCACGTGGCGGCGCAGCACGGCGCCGGGGTGGCCGCCGCCGAACGGCGTGAAGCCCGCGAGCAGCTCGTAGAGCACCGTGGCCAGCGCGTAGATGTCGACCGCCGCGCGCGGGGGCAGGCCCTCGACGATCTCGGGGGCCAGGTAGTCGGGCGTGCCGATGATCTTCGTGGCGCGGGTGCGGCGCGGGGTGTCGATGAGCTTGGCCACCCCGAAGTCCGTCAGCAGCGCCGGGTGCGAGCCGCCGGGGCCGAGCGGGCCCTGCATGTCGAGCAGCACGTTCTCGGGCTTGACGTCGCGGTGCACGACCCCGGCGGCGTGCGCGGCGGCCAGACCGTCCGCGACGTCCGCGACGACGGCCACCGCGGCCTCGGGCGCCAGGCGCCGCTCCCGGTCCAGGCGGGTGCGCAGGTCGGTGCCGCGGACCAGGTCCATGACCAGCGCGAGGTCGTTGCCGTCGACGACCAGGTCGCGCACCGAGACGACGTGCGGGTGCTCCAGGCCGAGCAGCGCGGTGCGCTCCTGGACGAAGCGGGAGACGAGTTCCTGGTCGGACGCCAGGTCCTCGCGCAGCAGCTTGATCGCTACGGGCCCTTCGGGACCCTCACCCAGCCACACCGTGCCCGCGCTGCCCCGCCCGAGGATCTGGTGGGCGGTGTACCGGCTGCCGATCTTCCGTGCCAAGACTGCTCCTACCGACGCGTGTTGCGCCTAAAAGTACGCGTCCTGGGAGCCGGCCTTCACGGCGGAGGCGGAAATCACCCTCCGGATGTCGACAAGTCTCCGGACTCGGGTGTTCCGGCCGGCTCAGCCGCTGCCGGAGCCGCCGAGGTCCCCGATCCAGCCGGTCACGGTGGAGAACCAGTCGCTGAGCTGGTCCCAGTAGCCCTTGCCCGTGCCGATCCAGTCCTGCAGGGGGCTCAGCTCCCAGATCAGCCAGCCGGCCACGAACAGGATGACGATCGTGAACAGGCACCCCTTGAGGCAGCCCAGGCCCGGGATGCGCATGGGGTTGGCGCTGCGCTGCCGCGGCGGCCTGGGCTCCCGCCGGGGCTGCTGCGGCTCGGGCGCGGGCGGCGGGGCGTACCGCTGCGGCGGCTGGGGCTGCGGGGTGGCGTAGCGCTGCGGTTGCGGCTGCTGCGGGTAGCCGTAGCCGGGCTGCTGCGGCGGCGGGCCCTGGGGGGCCTGGCGCGGCTGCTGGGGCGGGCGGGCGACCTGCCGCTGGGGGCGGCGGCGCAGCGGGTCCTGGCCGGGGTCGAGGTACTGGACCTGCGTCTGCTCGTTGCGGTCGCGGGCGGCGCGGAGCTGGTTCTGCCAGGGGTGCGGGTCCTCGGGCCCGCCCTGCCCCGGGGCGCCCGGCTGCCCCGGCGGCACGGGCGGCATGACGGCGGTCGGGTCGGCCGCCCCGGTGCTCGGGAGCACGGCGGTGGGGTCGGCGGCGCCCGCCGGTCCCCCGGTGTGCGGCAGGACGCTGGTGGCGCCGTTCGGGTCGTAGGCGCCGTCGGGGGTGCCGGGGACCTGCGCGGGGGCGGGGTCGGGGGCCAGGAGCGCGCCGACGTTCTCGGCGGCGCCGATCTGCGCGCTGCTCGCGTGCACGCCGATGCCCTCGGCGACGACGCGCAGGCCGCGGGCGAGGTTCTCGGCGCTGGGGCGTTCGTCGGGGTTCTTGCGCAGGCAGCGCTCGATGACCGTCCACAGCGGGTCGGGGACAGTGGAGGGGCGGCGCGGTTCGGCGCTCAGGTGCTGGTGCAGCACTTCGAGGGCGGAGCCGCCGCCGAACGGGGGACGGCCGGTGACCAGCTCGTACAGCAGGATGCCGGCGCCGTAGACGTCGACGGCGGAGGTCTGCGGGCGGCCCTCGGCGGACTCCGGCGCGACGTAGGCGGGCGTGCCGACGAACTCGTGGGTGCGGGTGAGGCCGGGCGAGTCGGCGAGGCGGGCGATGCCGAAGTCGGTGAGCATCGGGTGCATCTCGTCGCCGGTCTGCTTCAGCAGGACGTTGGCCGGCTTCAGGTCGCGGTGGACGACGCCGTCGGCGTGGCTGGCGGCCAGCGCGTCGGCGATCTGCGCGGTGAGCAGGGCCGCGGCGACCGGGGTGAGCGGCCCGTTTTCGCGCAGGTACCGGTGGAGGTCGGGGCCGTCGACGAGATCCATGACGAGAGCCAGCAGCTCGCCCTCGACGACCAGGTCGCGGACCCGGACGATGTTGGGGTGGGTGAGCCGCAGCAGGACGGAACGTTCGCGCAGGAAGCGCATCACGATGTCGGCGTCGCTCGCGAGCTCTTCCTTGAGCACCTTGATCGCGACGGTCTCGCCGGGCTGACCGGCCACGGCCGCCTCGGCGCCCGCGGTCTCGCGCTGGCGGGCACGCCAGACGGTGCCCGTGGCGCCGCGGCCGAGGGGCTCCTCGAGGAGGTACTTGCTGCCGACGGGCCGCACGTCATGCGCTCCTAGTTGCTTGCTGGCTGTTCGGACCCACTGTTGCAGAACCGGTCGGTCCCAGTCGGACCCAACTGTAGTGCCGCTCGCGGACCACGTTCGAAGGAAAGACGCGCGACCCGGTCCCCGGGTTGCCGCTGACCGGACGTGACCGATCTCAAGCGGACGGCATTCGGTCAACCGCGGGGCACCCGTCAGGCATTTTTGGGGGCAGAGCCGACCAATCAAGATCATTTGGCGGCGGGCGGCGGGCGCGTTGTCAGTGGCAGGTGCGAGGATGCGTGCAGTACTGGCCGACGTGCTCGTGTGACGGTGGGGGAAGTCCGCGGTGGGGGACCGTGGTGGCGGCTTCCGTCCCGGTGTGCGGGCGCCCGCGCGAAGGGACCGCTGACGGCGATGCAGATCCGGCTGACCGTCGTAGACCCGCTGGGCCCGCATGCTCCGGCCGCCCCGGCGGCTTCGGAGGCCCCGGCGGGGGGCCGCGCCGCGCGGTGCGACGTACTCGTCACCGCGCCGGCCGGCACGGCCCTGGCCGCGGTCGCCTCCGCGCTGGCCGCCACGCTCCCCGGCGAGGGCACGGGCTCGGGCCAGGTGGTGCTGTACTCCGGCGCGCAGCGCCTCGACGCCCAGCGCAGCACCCTGGGCGAGCCCCCGCTGGTCGACGGCGCCGTGCTCTGCCTCGGCGCCCCGGGCGAGCCCGATCCGCACGCCGAGCCGGCGGACGTCCCCGTCCAGTTGCACGTCGTCGCGGGCCCCGACGCGGGCGGCGTCCACCTCCTGCACGGCGGCCAGATCCGGCTCGGCCGCTCGGCCGACGCCGACGTCGCGCTCGACGACCCGGACGTCTCCCGCATGCACTGCGCCGTGACCGTCGGTCCCGACGCCCGCGTCTCGGTCGCCGACCTGGGCTCCACCAACGGCACCACGCTGGACGGCGCGCGCGTGGGCGACCGCCCGGTCCGCTTCGCGCCGGGTGCGCTGCTGCGGATCGGCGAGTCGGCCCTGCGGCTGGTGCCGGTGCCGCCGGCGGCGGAGGTGCGGGTGGCGACGACGCCGGACGGGGAGGGGCACGTACGGCTGTCCGGGTTCCGGGCGCCCGCCCCGGGCGGCGGTGACGGCGACGCGGTGGCCCACGCGCGCGCGGCCGACGGCACCCGGGCGCCCGACGGCACCGGCGACCACGCGCGGGACGCGTCCCCGTCCGGCTCCGCACCGGACGCCACGGCGCGGGGGACGCGGCCCGGCGGCACCGGGGCGTCCACGCGAACGCACCACGCGTACGGCACGGGGGCGTACGGCACGGGCGCGTACGGCACGGGCGCGTACGGCACGGGTGCGTACGGCACGGTCGAGCCGCCGCAGGTCCCCGGCCAGGGCGGCGCCCCCCGCATCGAGAGCCACGGCACCGGCCCCACGGCGGGCCTGCCCCGGCAGTCACCCGCCGGGGGCGAGACCCACGGCGGCGCGCGGGGCGCGGGGGCGTACGCCCCGGGCGGTCCCCGCGCGGGGACGGACGGTCACGGCCGGGGCGCTTCCGCGCGGGGCGGGCGGGGAGCGGGCACACCGACCGGGGGCACGCCTCACGCCGGCACGTACGGCAGCGGTACGTCCGCACCGGACGCGTACGGCCCGGGCGGCCCCGGCAGCAGCAGCGAGGCGGGTTCCGGCCCCTCCGGTGCGCGGGGAGCCCGTACGGGCGCCGCCGGGGAGCCTGCCCGCCGTTCCGCCGACGCGCACGGCCGGGGAGCGGACGGCCCCGGACCCGACGACCGCACCGGCCGCGGAACCCACGCGGGACGGAGCGCCGACGACCCGGTCGGGCCCGACACCCGCCCCGGACGCAGCTCCGGTGCCGCACCGGAGACTCGCACCGGCCGCAAAGGCACCCCCCTGCGCGGTACCGAGGTGCCGCAGGAGGTGCGCAGGCGGGGTGGGATAGGCGCGTGGGCGCGGCGGCTGGCCGGTGGGCGCGGGGGCGCTCCGGAGGGCGGCGCGTCCGGCGTCCACGCGTACGACGACGAGTCGGCCGAACCGGCTCCGGCGGCCCCGTCCGGCCCCTCGCGCGCCCCGGAGACCTGGCCGGACCCCGCCTCGCTGCTGCTGACGGCGCTGGGGCCGGGGCCGCGGCTGTGGGAGCGCGGCCCGGGGCACCCCGAGGCGCTCACCGTGCGGCTCGGCACGGCCGACCGGCCGGCGCCGGGCGGTGGCGCCCCGCTGCCCGCCGTACCGGTGACCGCCGGCCTGCGCGAGGTCGGCGCGCTCGGCCTGGCGGGCCCGCGCGAGCGGCTCGCCGGGCTGGCCCGCGCGCTGCTGGCCCAGCTCGCCGCGCTGCACTCCCCCGACACCCTGGAGATCGTTCTGGTCAGCGCGGACCGCTCCCGTCCGCTCGCCGAGCGGAACGCCGAGTGGTCCTGGCTCGGCTGGCTCCCGCAGGTGCGCCCGGGACACGGCCAGGACTGCCGCCTGCTGCTAGCCCACGACCGCGAGCAGGCCGGCGCCCGCGCCCAGGAGCTCCTCCGCCGCCTGGACGACCACCTCGCGGACACGCACGGAGAGACACCGGCCCGCCCGTCCACGCCCACGGCCGGCGGCTCCACCGGGCCGTACACCGTGGTCGTCGTCGACGGGGACCTGGGCGGTGCCGACGTGCGCGAGGCGGTGGCGCGGCTGGCCCTGGAGGGACCGCGGGCCGGGATCCACGTGGTGTGCCTCGCCGAGACGGCCGCCGCCTCCCCCACGTCCCCCGTGACGCGGACGTACGAGGCGGCCTGCGCGGTGTCGCCGGTGTTCCGGGAGTGCGGTGCCGTGGCGCTGCTCAGCGGCGACGTGGCGACGACCCTGCGGCTGCTGCGCGTCGCCCGCACGGGCACCGGTGCGGGCGTGGACGCGGGCACCCCGCCGGCGTCCGCCGGCCCGGTCGGGCACGGCATCCTCGGCACGCTGGACGCCGTCTCCCTGCCCTGGGCCGAGCGCTTCGCGCGGGCCCTGGCCCCGCTGCGCACGGACGGCGCCGCCGCCGGCGGCGGCGGCGAGCAGCAGGCGCGGGTGTCCGCACCGCTCCCCCAGACGTCCCGGCTCCTCGACGAACTGGGCCTGGCCCGCGCCACCCCCGCCTCCCTGATGGCCCGCTGGGCCGCCGCGGCCGACGACACGGGCTCCCTCGGGGGCCGCGCACAGGCGGTGCTGGGCGCCGGTCCGCGCGGCCCCGTCCCGGTCGACCTGGCCGCCGAGGGACCGCACCTGCTGATCGAGGGGCCGCCCGGCAGCGGCCGCACCGAGCTGCTGCGGGCGCTGGTCGCCTCGCTCGCCTCGGCCGAACGCCCCGACCGGCTCGGTGTCGTCCTCATGGACGGCCGGGACAGCGTGAGTTCGGGCGGCGCCCACGGCGAGGGCCTGCGCGTGTGCACGGACGTGCCGCACGTCACCACCCACCTCACGGCCAACGACCCCGTGCGGATGCGGGAGTTCGCCCAGTCCCTGAGCGCCGAGCTGAAGCGGCGGGCCGAGCTGCTGGGACGGTCGCACTTCGCCGAGTGGCACACCGGGCGCGAGGTGTCGGGCCGGCTGGTCGCCCAGCGCACACCGGCCGCGACGGGGCCCGCGCCGGTCTCCGACACCGGGGACGTCGAGTCCCCGCCCAGCTCCACCCTGCGCCTGCGGCCCGCCGCCAAACGCCGCACGGGACCCGTCCCGCCACTCCCCCGCCTGGTGGTGGTCGTCGACGACCTCGACGCCCTCGTCACTCCCCCGCTCGGTTCCCCGGGGCGCCCCGCCGCGGGGTCGGTGATGCGGGCCCTGGAGGCCGTCGCGCGCGAGGGCGAGCGGCTCGGCGTCCACCTGGTGGCGGCGACCGCCCCCGGGGGCCGTACGGAGAACACGGAACCGGCCCTGCGCGCGACCCTGCGCGTCACTCTGGACGCCCCGGTGCCGGGCCCGGACGAACCGGCGCCCGGACGCGGCCGGTTGACCCGCCCCGACGGACGCACCACCGCCTTCCAGGGCGGCCGGGTCACGGGCCGCATCCCGCGCACGGCGACCCTGCGCCCCACGGTGGTCCCCCTGGAATGGCACCGCATGGGCGACCCGCCCGCCCGCCGCCCGGTACGCGAACTGGGCAACGGCCCCACCGACTTGGCCCTCCTGGCCAGCGCCCTGGAGCGCGCGGCCCGCGAGGTCTCGGCGGCGGAGGTCCCCTCGCTCCTGTAGTGCCGGAGGCTGCCACTCAGCCAGTCCGGCGCCTGAGGACGAGGCCCGTCCAGGCCGAAGCGGGGCCCGGGGCGACAGCCCCCGCAACGCCCGCACCCGTGCCGGGTGTCTGATCATGGTCACGACGCGGTCACGAAACCCCCCTCCACCGCGGACGCGCCCTTGCCGCTCTCACCCCCCTGGCGTACACCAGAGCGCACGGGACAGCGCCGAGCGTTCGAAGAGGAACGAAGAACGGGGCAGTGATGCGCACGAGCAGCACCATCCGGACACGCAGAACGGTCAAGAGGGGCACGAGGACCGCAGCCGTCCTCGCGGCGGGAGCACTCGCGCTCTCGCTCACCGCGTGCGGCGGCGACGACGACAACGGCGGTGGCGACAAGGACGGTCGGGGCGGCGGAAGCAAGCAGCCCGCCTCCTCCGTCACCCTGCCGAAACTGGACGGCGAGAGCCTGGAGGTCGCCGCCGTCTGGACCGGAGCCGAGCAGGAGAACTTCAAGAAGGTCCTCGCCGAGTTCGAGAAGCGCACCGGCGCCAAGGTGACCTTCGTGCCGGCCCAGGACCCGATCATCAACTTCCTCGGCTCGAAGATCGCGGGCGGCGCCCCGCCGGACGTGGCGATGCTCCCGCAGCCCGGCGCCATCAAGCAGGCGGTCGACAAGGGCTGGGCCAAGCCGCTGGGTGCCGAGGCCACCAAGGAGCTGGGCGAGAACTACTCGCAGGGCTGGCAGGACATCGGCAAGGTCGGCGGCAAGCAGTACGGCGTGTACTACAAGGCCGCCAACAAGTCGCTGATCTGGTACAACGCGCAGGTCTTCGAGAACGGGGGCGCGTCCGAGCCCAAGACCTGGGACGAGCTGCTCGACACCGCGCAGATGGTCTACGACTCGGGTGTCACGCCGTTCTCCGTCGGCGGCGCGGACGGCTGGACGCTCACCGACTGGTTCGAGAACGTCTACCTCTCGCAGGCGGGCCCGGAGAAGTACGACCAGCTCGCCCAGCACAAGATCAAGTGGACGGACCCCTCCGTGAAGGAGGCCCTGACCACGCTCGCCCAGATCTGGGGCAAGAAGGACTTCGTCGCGGGCGGCGCCTCGGGCGCGCTGCAGACGGAGTTCCCGGCCTCGGTGACGCAGACCTTCACCGGCGGCGAGCAGCCCAAGGCGGGCATGGTCTACGAGGGCGACTTCGTCCAGGTCAACATCGGTGAGACCGAGGCGAAGGTCGGCACGGACGCGAAGGTGTTCCCGTTCCCGGCCGTCGGCGACACCGCGCCGGTGGTCTCCGGCGGCGACGCGGCCGTGGTCTTCAAGGACTCGAAGGCGGCGCAGGCCCTGGCCACCTGGCTGGCCTCGCCGGACGCGGCGGCGATCCAGGCGAAGCTCGGCGGGTTCCTCTCGCCCAACAAGAGCGTCGACGCCTCGGTGTACCCGAACGACGTGCAGAAGAAGATCGCCGAGGCGCTGGTCGCGGCCGGTGACGACTTCCGCTTCGACATGTCGGACCAGGCCCCGCAGGCCTTCGGCGGCACCCCCGGCAAGGGCGAGTGGAAGACCCTGCAGGACTTCCTGAAGAACCCGAAGGACGTCGCGGGCGCCCAGGCGAAGCTGGAGGCGGACGCGGCCGCCGCCTACGGAGGCTGACACGATGACGTCGGTCACGGCGGCGGGGACCTCACGGGACCCCGCCGCTCCCCAGTCACCCCGGTCGCGCAAGCCGGGCAGGAGCGTGACGGGCACCCGCAGGTCGGTGGTGGCGCTGTTCCTGCTGCCCGCCCTGGTGCTGCTCGGCGCGCTCGTGGTCTACCCGGTCGGGTACTCGCTGATCCGCAGCTTCTACGACCAGTCCGGCGACTCCTTCGCCGGGTTCGACAACTACGAGGCGCTGTTCACCGACGACGGCATCCGCACCGCCCTGAAGAACAACGTCATCTGGGTGGTGTTCGCGCCGACGGTCGCCACCGCGCTCGGCCTGGTCTTCGCGGTGCTGACCGAACGCATCCGCTGGGGCACGGCGTTCAAGCTGGTCGTCTTCATGCCGATGGCGATCTCGATGCTCGCGGCGGGCATCATCTTCCGCCTGGTGTACGACCAGGACCCGGACAAGGGCGTCGCCAACGCGGTGTGGGTGGGAGTGCACGACACGTTCGCCGAGTCGTCCGCGTTCCCGAAGGCGCACCCGGGCCGCGACTCGCCGCTGGAACCGGCCGGCGGCGGCGCGTTCATCACGAAGCAGCCGGTCAGCGCGGGCACCCCGGTCGTCCTGCCCCTCGTGGGCGTCGCACCCGAGCAGATGCCCGGCGACGCGAAGAACGCCGTGGCCGCCGAGCCGGAGGAGGGCAGGGTCACCGGCACCGCCTGGCAGGACTTCACCCGCGGCAAGGGCGTCGGCAGGCTGGGTGCCGTCGACGCGGCCGAGCTGGGCTACGCCGGGATGAAGATCGAGGCGGTCAAGGACGGCAAGGTGGTCGCGTCGGCCACGGCGGCCGGGGACGGCACCTTCACGCTGCCCGCGGCGGCCGACGGGGCGCTGCTCAGGCTGCCCGCCGACAACTTCAAGGAGCCGTACAACGGCCTGAACTGGCTCGGCCCCTCCCTCGTGACCCCGGCCATCATCGGGTCGTACGTGTGGATGTGGGCGGGCTTCGCGATGGTGCTGATCGCGGCGGGCCTGGCCGGGGTCCCCAGGGAACTGCTGGAGGCCGCCCGGGTGGACGGCGCCAACGAGTGGCAGGTCTTCCGACGGGTCACGGTGCCGCTGCTGGCGCCGGTCCTCGCGGTGGTCGTCGTCACCCTGATGATCAACGTGCTGAAGGTCTTCGACCTGGTCTTCATCATCGCCCCGGGCTCCTCCCAGGACGACGCGAACGTGCTCGCCCTGGAGCTGTACCGCAAGGGCTTCGCCTCCGACCAGCCGGGCATCGCCAGCGCCATCGCGGTGTTCCTGCTGCTCCTGGTGATCCCGGTGATGTGGTTCAACATACGGCGGCTGCGGCGGGAGGTGCGGCGATGACCGCGGAGGCGGGTTCCCTCACCACGGCGGCCGCACAGCCGCCCGGGCCGGCCGTCAGGGCGAGGCAGCCGCTCGGGTCCCGGCTCGCCGAGGCCGTCAGCGGCGGGCTCGTCCGGGTGTTCCTGATCGTGGTGGGCCTGTTCTGGCTGGTCCCGACGATCGGACTGCTGCTGTCCTCGCTGCGCACGCCCCGGGACATGGCGGCGAGCGGGTGGTGGAAGGTCTTCACCGAGCCGTCCCAGCTCACCTTCCAGAGCTACGAGGAGCTGCTCAAGAACGGCGACATCACCTCTTCCCTCCTCAACACCGCCCTGATCACCGTTCCCGCGACCGTCCTGGTCGTGGTCATCGGGGCGCTGGCCGGGTACGCGTTCGCGTGGATGGACTTCCCCGGCCGCGACTGGTGGTTCCTGGCCGTGGTCGGACTGCTCGTCGTGCCCGTGCAGGTCGCGCTCATCCCGATCGCCGAACTCTTCGGCAGGATCGGCCTGTTCGGTTCCATCCTCGGGGTGATCCTCTTCCACGTGGGCTTCGGTCTGCCCTTCGCGGTGTTCCTGCTGCGGAACTTCTTCGCGGAGATCCCGCGGGAGCTGCTGGAGGCGGCCCGGCTGGACGGCGCGGGCGAACTGCGGCTGTTCGCGCGGGTGGTGATGCCGCTGGGCGGGCCCGCGATCGCGAGCCTGGGCATCTTCCAGTTCCTGTGGGTGTGGAACGACATGCTGGTCGCGCTGATCTTCTCGGACTCCGGGAGCCAGCCGATCACGGTCGCCCTGCAGACGCAGGTGCGGCAGTTCGGGAACAACATCGACGTGCTGGCGCCGGGGGCGTTCATCTCCATGGTGATCCCGCTGGCCGTGTTCTTCGCGTTCCAGCGGCAGTTCGTCTCCGGGGTCATGGCGGGTGCCGTCAAGTAGACGGCGCGACACCACCCTTGAGGGGCGGGCCGGTTTCCGGTCCGCCCCTTCACACGTACGGGCACAACATCCCCCGGATGCCGCGGGGGCCGTAACCAAGTCGCTCCGGGGGCCGTTGCCGGGCAGAACGCCCGCGCCGATCCCGCCGACCCATGGATGTCCCCGTGCCCAGGTTCAGTGTCATCGTTCCCGCGCATCAGGTTCAGGCGTATCTGCACGCGTGCCTGGAGTCGGTGCTGGCCCAGTCGTACCCGGACTTCGAGGTGATCGTGGTCGACGACTACTCGCCGGACGCCTGCGGCGCGATCGCCGACGAGTTCGCGGCCCTGGACCCGCGCGTCCGCGTCGTCCGCCTGCCGCGCAACGAGGGCCTGGGCCCCGCCCGCAACGCCGGGATGGAGCGGGCGGCCGGCGACTACCTGGTCTTCCTCGACGGCGACGACACCCTCACCCCGCACGCGCTGCGGGCCGTCGCCGACCGGATCAAGGAGACCGGCGACCCGGACGTCCTGGTCTACGACTACGCGCGTACCTACTGGACCGGCGAGACCGTCCGCAACCAGGCCGCCGCGCACCTCACCGAGCAGGGCCCGGCACCGTTCCGGCTCGCCGACCGGCCGGGGCTGCTGAAGCTGCTCATGGTGGCCTGGAACAAGGCGGTGCGGCGGGAGTTCGCCGAGCGCGAGGGCCTCACCTTCCCGCCGGGCTACTACGAGGACACCCCGTGGACCTACCCGGCCCTGATCACGGCGGGGTCCATCGCCACCCTGGACCGGGTCTGCGTGCACTACCGCCAGCGCCTGCGGGGCAGCATCCTCGGCACCCCGGGCGAGCGGCACCTGGACGTGTTCACGCAGTACGACCGCCTCTTCGCGTTCCTGGAGGCCCGCGAGGCCACGCACCCGGACGCGGCCCGCTGGCGCCCCCTCCTGTACCGCCGCATGGCCGACCACCTCACCACGGTGTACACCCGCCCCGACCGCCTCCCGCGCTCCCTGCGCGCCGAGTTCCTGCGCCGGGCCCGCGTCCACTGCCGCCGCTACCGGGTGCCCGGCGCCCCCGCCCCGCTGCCCGTCCGCCTGCGCCACGCCCTGCTCCGCCTCGGCCTGCGCCGCACCTACGCCGCCCTCCGCCTGGCCTCGGCACTGCGCCGCCGTACGGCGAAGGGCGCGTCGGCCCTCCTGCGCGCCGCCCGGACCGGCGCCCTGCGCCTGCACTACCGCGTCCAGCGCTGCCTCCCGCTCCGCGCCGACCGGGCCGTCTTCGCCGTCGGGGGGAACCGGGGCTACGGCCGCGACCCGGGCGCGCTGGAGGAGGCGTTCCGCCGCCTCGCGCCGCACGTGCGCACGGCGTGGGCCGCCGACCCGGCGCACCACCACACCGTTCCGCCCGCCACCCGCCGCCTGACACCGGGCACCGCGGCCCACGCGACGGCCCTGGCCCGCTCCCGTTACCTGGTGTGCGACGCGCCCTTCGGTCCCGGCCTGGTCAGGCGGCGGGGCCAGGTCCTGGTGCAGACGCAGGCGGGGACGCCCCTCAAGCACATGGGCCTGGACCTCCAGGAGCGCCCCGGCGTCGCCCGCGGCACCGACTTCACCCGGCTGCTGCGCGAGGCCGGCTCCTGGGACTACGTGGTCTCCGCCAACCGCCACTCCACCCTGACCTGGGAACGCGTCCACCCCGGCGGCTGGACCACCCTCGAACACGGGCAGCCGCGCACCGACGTCCTCCAGCGGGCGACGGCGGCGGACGTGGCCCGGCTGCGCGAGACCCTCGGCATCCCGGAGGGCACGGTCGCGATCCTGTACGCGCCCACCCACCGCGACTACCGGCGCACCCAGCGCGCCGCCCTGGACCTGGAGCGGGTCGTGCGCCGCCTCGGCCCGCGCTTCATGGTGCTGGCCCGCGCCCACCCCTCCCACGGCGGGCCCCTGGCCGCCTCCGCCGGCCGGGTGCTGGACGTCAGCGGCCACCCGCACGTGGAGTCGCTGTGCCTGGCCGCCGACGCCCTGGTGACCGACTACTCGTCCCTGATGTTCGACTGCGCGGGACTGGACCGCCCGATCGTGCTCCACGCCGACGAGCCGGAGGCGTACGAGGCGGTCCGCGGCACCTACGTCGACCTGCGGTCCTTCCCGCCGGGCCCGATCGCCCGGGACGAGGACGAGCTGATCGGCGTGTTCGCCTGCGGAGAGTGGCACGGCACCCGGTCCGCCCGGCTGCGGGCCGCCTTCCGCGAGCGGTTCTGCCCGTACGACGACGGCCGCGCCGCCGAACGCGTCGTACGCCGCGTCGTCCTGGGCGAGCGCGACCTGCCGCCGGTCGTGCCGCTCGCCGAGCGCCGCCCCGTGCCCCCGGCGGCCCTCGTCCGCACCCCCGCCCCGCTGGCCACGGTGCCGCAACCCGCGGGGCCCCGCACCGTCACCGACAGCCTCTGACCGCCGTTGGTCCACCGGGAGTTCCTCCGGGCTCCCGTCCGGCGAGTGAGAGAAGAGAAAGAGCAGCATGCCCCGCTTCAGCATCATCGTCCCGTCCCATGGGGTCGCGGGGCGGCTCTCCCAGGCACTGGACTCGGTCCTCGGCCAGTCCTTCGGCGACTTCGAGCTGATCCCGGTCTGCGACGGCCCGGACGGCACGGCGGCGGACGTCGCCGGGGAGCACGCCGAGCGGGACTCCCGGGTGACGCCGGTGCACTCGCCGCCGTCGGCCGGCCTGGCCGGCGCCCGCAACGCCGGGATGCGGGCGGCGACCGGCGCCTACCTGCTGTTCCTCGACGGCGACGACGTCCTGGTGCCCGGCGCGCTGGCGGCCCTGGACGCGCGGCTGGCGGACACCGGCGGCGTCGACGTCCTGTACTTCGAGTACGAGCGCGTGCCCTGGTGGGAGGGCGAGACCACCAACCCGGCCGCCCCGCTCCTCGCCAGGGCCCCGGACGGCGCCTTCTCCCCCGACCGCGCCCCGCACCTGACCGGTGTGCACCTGCCCGCGTGGAGCGCGGTGCACCGCCGCACCTTCCTCGCCGAACGCGGGCTGGACTTCACCGCCGGGCACTTCACGGACGTCGGCTTCGGTGCCCGGGTCGCGGTGCGCGCCGAGCGCGTGGCGGTGCTGCGCGCCGTGGCCGTGCGGCACCGGGTGCGGCGCCAGGGCAACCGGCTGAACCTGCCCGGCGAGCACCACGCGGACCTGCTCGACCAGACCGAGCTGGCGCTCGGGTACGCCGCCGAGCGGGGACTGCCCCCCGAGCGCCTCGGCCCCCTGTTCGAGCAGCTCTTCGCGGCGGTCCTGAAGACGGCGACCCATCCCCGGCGGCTGACCCGCCGGGGGCGCCGCGCCTTCTACCGCCGGGCGAGCCGCCTCTACCGGCGCCACCGCCCCGCGGGCTTCCGGCCGCCGGGCGGACGGCTCGGCGTGCAGCACCGGCTGCTGGCGTCGGGCTCGTACACCGGCTTCCGCGCGCTGCGCGCCGTCAACCGGGCCGCGACCGGCGTCCTGCGCCGCCTGCCGTGGCCGCGGGGACTGCGCACCCGGCTGCGCTACCGCCGCCACCTGCGCCGCCCGCTGGACCCGAACCTCGTCGTGTACTGCGCCTACTGGGGCCGCGGCTACGCCTGCAACCCGGCCGCGATCCACGCCAAGGCCCGCGAACTCGCCCCGCACCTCAGGTCGGTGTTCCTCGTCGAGCCGGACCAGGCGCACACCGTGCCGGAGGGCGTCGAGCACGCCGTCATCGGCAGTCACCGGTACTGGGAGGTGCTGGCCCGCGCCACGTACCTCGTGAACAACGCCAACTTCGCCGAGGGCGTCGTCAAGCGCCCCGGCAGCGTGCACCTGCAGACGCAGCACGGCACACCGCTGAAGACGATGGGCGTGGACCAGTCGCCGTACCCGGTGGTGGCGGCGGCCACCGGCAGCTTCACCAAGCTGCTCGGCCGGGTGGACCGCTGGGACTACAACCTGTCCGCCAACCGGCACTCCACCCAGATGTGGGAACGCGCCTTCCCCGGCTCCTACGAGCACCTGGAGTACGGCTACCCGCGCAACGACGTCTACTGCACCGCGACCGCCGAGGACGTGGCCCGCGTCCGGCGCGAACTGGGCGTCCCGGAGGGGAAGACGGCGGTCCTGTACGCGCCGACGCACCGGGACTGGGAGACCGGGTTCGGCGCGGGCGGCCTGGACCTGGAGGCGTTCTGCGAGGCGGCCGGCGAGGACGTGGTGGTGCTGCTGCGCGCCCACTACTTCTACGACCGGGGCGGGAAGCGGGAACGCACCGGCCGGATCATCGACGTGACCGCGCACCGCTCCTCGGAGGACGTGTGCCTGGCCGCGGACGCGCTGATCACGGACTACTCGTCCATCATGTTCGACTACGCCAACCTGGACCGCCCGATCGTCGTGTACGCCGACGACTGGGACGTCTACCGGGAGACCCGCGGCGTCTACTTCGACCTGATGGCGGCCCCGCCCGGACCGGTGGCGCGCACGCCGCAGGAGCTGGCCCGCCTCTTCGCCGACGGCACCTACGCGGACGCGGGGTCGACGGCGCTGCGGGCGGCCTTCCGGGAGCGGTTCTGCGAGTTCGACGACGGCCGGGCCGCCGAACGCGTCGTCCGCCGGGTGCTGCTCGGCGAACCGCCCGAGGCCCTGCCGCCCGTGGTGCCGCTCGCCCGGCGCGTCCCGGCCCCCGCCGCCACCCTCGTAAGGAGCTGACCCCGCCGTGCCCCGCTTCAGCGTCATCGTCCCCTGCTTCAAGGTGCAGGGGTTCCTGCGCGAGTGCCTCGACTCGGTCCTGGACCAGTCCTTCCGGGACATCGAGGTGATCGCCGTCGACGACTGCTCCCCGGAGGGTTCGGGGGCGATCCTGGACGAGTACGCGGCCCGCGACGACCGGGTGCGCGTACTGCACCTGGAGGAGAACGTCGGTCTCGGCCGGGCCCGCAACGCCGGGATGCCGCACGCCGGTGGCGACTACCTCTTCTTCCTGGACAGCGACGACACCCTCACCCCGGGCGCGCTGCGCGCCATGGCCGACCGGCTCGCGGAGACGGACGACCCGGACGTGCTGGTCTTCGACTACGCGCGCACCTACTGGTGGGGCGGCACCCGGCGCAACGCCCTGGCCCGGGTGCTCGCGGAGGCCGGCGACGGCACGTTCACGGCGGCCGGGCACCCGGAGATCCTCGACCTGCTGATGGTGGTGTGGAACAAGCTCTACCGGCGCGCCTTCGTCGAGCGGGAGGGCTTCACCTTCCCGCCGGGCTACTACGAGGACACGCCCTGGACGTTCCCGGTCATGTTCAGCGCGGAGCGGATCGCCGCGCTGGACCGGATCTGCCTGAACTACCGCCAGCGCCGCCAGGGCAACATCCTGTCCACGACCAGCCGCAAGCACTTCGACGTCCACGCGCAGTACGAGCGGGTCTTCGCCTTCCTCGACGCCCGCCCGGAACTCGCGGCCCGGTGGCGGCCGTTCCTGCACGCCAAGATGGGCGAGCACTGCCTGGACATCCTCTCCAAGCCGGACCGGCTGCCGCCGTCCGACCGGGCCGAGTTCTTCCGCCGCACGGCCGGGATGTTCCGCGCCCACCGGCCGAAGGACGCCGAGGTCCCGGCCGGACTGCGGGTGCTGGAGGGCTCGTACGCCGCCTACCGGGTGCGCCGGGACTCCGGGCGGGCGGCGCGGGAGCTGGAGCGCCGGACCCGGCAGGCCCGCGGCGCGGCCGCCCGGCGGGCGCGTGGGGCGGCGGCCGTCCTGCTCCCCCGCCGGGCGCTGGACCCGGACCTGGTCGTGTACTCGGCCTTCTCGCACCGGGGCGTCCTCGGCGACCCCGCGGCGATCCACCGTGCGGCCCGGGAGCACGCGCCGCACCTGCGCGGGGTGTGGGTGGTGCGCGACGAGGAGTGCGCGGCGGACCCCGCGCTGCTGCCGCCGGGCACCGAGTACGTGCTCCTGGGCAGTGCCGCCTACCGCCGGGTGACCGAGCGGGCGGCGTTCCTCGTCAACAACGTCAACTGGCCCGGAGCGGTGGCGAAGCGGGACGGCAGCGTCCACGTCCACACCCACCAGGGCACCCCGCTCAAGTGCATGGGCGTCGACCTGCTGGGCAGGCCCGGCGCCCGGCACGGCCTGGACGTGCCGCAGATGCTGCGCCGGGCCGACCGCTGGGACCACAGCCTGGTCGCGGGCCGGTACGCGGAGCGGATCTGGGAGCGGGCCTACCCGTGCCACTTCACCTCCGCGCGCACCGGCAGCCCGCGCAACGACGTCCTGGTCAACGCCGGTCCCGAGGACGGCCGCCGGGTCCGCGAGCGGCTCGGTGTCCCCGCCGGGAACACCGTCGTGCTGTACGCGCCGACCCGCCGCGAGTACCGGCGCGGGGGGCTCGTGGAACGCCTGGACGTGGCCCGGCTCGCCGCCGACCTCGGCGAGGACCACACGCTGCTGGTCCGGCTGCACCCCTCCCTCGCCACCGGCCCGGCGCGCGGCCTGGGCCTGTCGGAGCTGCACCGGCGGGGCGTGGTGGTCGACGTGACGGACGAACCGCACGTCGAGGACCTGATGCTCGCCTCCGACCTGCTGATCACCGACTACTCCGCCCTGCTGTTCGACTACGTCCTCCTGGACCGGCCGATCGTGGTCCACGCCGACGACTGGGGCCCGTACGCGGCGACCCGCGGCACGTACTTCGACATCACCGAGGAGGCGCCCGGGCACGTCTCGCGCTCCTACCGGGAGCTGGCGTGGCTGCTGGCGTCCGGGGCGTGGCGGGACGAGGAGGCGGCGCGGATGCGGGCGGCGTTCCGCTCCCGGTACTGCGAGTACGAGGACGGCCGGGCCGCCGAGCGGGTGGTGCGGACGCTGCTGCTCGGCGAGGCGATGCCCGGCCCGGAGCCCTCCGGCGTCCCCGGCGCCCGGGGCGTCCCGTCCGGGCGCGACCTGCTGCCCTCGACATGAGACCCCGCAGCCGGGTGCGCGGCCCGGTCCTGGGGGTGCTGGTCCTGGCCGCCGTCTTCGCCGTGCTCCAGCTCGCCAACGTCACCGGCCGGGACACCCCCGACACCAAGAACTACCTGTCGTACGCGCTGAGCCTGGCCGGCCGGAGCAAGCACGAGGTGGCGACGGCCACCATCGACTACGTGTGCGCGAGCCGGGCCGAGCGGGCCCGCCGGGACCAGAGCGTGCACGTGATCCGCTTCCACCGCCCCGACCCCGCCCCCGCGGTGACGGCCGAGTGCCGCGAGCGGGAGTGGGCGGCGGTCCGGCCGCGGCTGGCGGCGGGACAGACCGGCGGGCACACGGTGCCGTACATGTCGGAGCGCTTCATGGCGATCTTCGAGGCGCGGCCCGGCTACCCGGCGTTCCTGGTGCCGTTCGTCCTGGCCTTCGGGCCGGCGTGGGGGCTGTGGGCGGCGGGGGTGGTGATCGCGTGCACGGGCGGCGTGCTGGTCTTCCTGGTCCTGCGCACCCTGGCGGTGCCGGTGCCGCTCGCCCTGACCGGGCAGGCGCTGTACTACGTGCTGCCGTGCGGGACGACCGCGATGCGCCCGATGACCGAGGGCCTGCTGATGGCGCTGACCCTGGGGGCGGTGTGGGGCTGCGCGCTGGTCCTGCGGGCGGGCCGGCCGCGGGCGGGGCTGGCGCTGGTCGCCGGTTGTCTGCTCGCCCTGTTCACGGTCAAGCACTCGCAGGCGCTGTTCCTGGGTCTCGCCCTGGCGGCGGCGGGCGCGCTGCTCGCGCTGCGGCGGCACCGGCGACGCCGTCTGCGGCCGGGCGGCCCGGCGCCCCGGGAGGTGCTGGCGCTCGCGGCCGTGGGCCTGGCGGGCGCGGCCGTCACCGTGCTGCTGGCGCGGCTGCTGCACTACCCCTCGGAGGCGGACAGCCTCCAGGACCTGCTCACCGGCCACTACGCCCGTCCCGACCGTCTCCACCCGTGGCCGGAGTTCTGGCAGTTGCAGGGCAACTTCTGGGTCGAGTGGCTGCGCAGGCAGGCCGGGCAGCCGCTGTTCCTGGCGGCGCTGGCCGCCGGGGCGTGGGGCGCGCTGCGGCGCGGCGGCGCGGTCGGCGTCTTCCTGGTCGCGGCGGCGGGCACGGGGATCATGACGCAGGCCGGGCATCCGGACATCAACATCTGGGGCGAGCGGCTGATCGTGCTGGCGTGGCTGCTGCCGGTGGCCGGGCTGCCGCTGCTGCTGGAGCCGGTGGTGCGGGGCGGCCGGGTGCCGGTGCCGGTGCAGGGGCAGGTGGAGCGGGCGGAGGCGGTCGGCTGAGCGTCACCCGTTGAGGTGACTTGGGGTCATGGGCCGCACACCATCGGGAACATACGGCAAATGCCCCGAATGCCCCTTTCCCCGGCCGTCCGGTGAGCGCCGGCGTCCTCGACCGGCGGCCCGCGAGCGGCGCGACGGCGTTGCGCGGCCGCCGCACCTGGCGCCCCACCCCGTACCAGGTCGCCGGATTCTGCTTCTTCGTCGTGGTGACGCTGGCGTACTGGGCGGTGCCGCTGTGCTGCGACGCGGGCCAGCACGCGGCCGTCGTCGAACGCCTGAAGGCCGACCTCCTCCACCCGCGCCACCCGATGGCCGACCTGCCGGGCGCGGGCAGTGCCTACTACTCGCCGTACGCGGTGGCCGAGGGCGCGTTCGCGCGGCTGACGGGGCTGGGCGGCTGGGAGGTGGTGCGGCTCGCCGGGCCGCTGAACCTGCTGGTGCTGCTGACCGGCCTGAACCGTTTCGTGCGGGTGCTGACCCCGCGGCCGTGGGCGCCGGTGCTCGCGCTGGGCACGATGACGCTGCTGTGGGGCACCGAGCGGGCCTGGTGGAGCGGCTACCTCGGGCTGATGTCGATGACGGGCAACCTCGGCTACCCGTCGACGTTCGCGATCGGGCTCACCTTCTGGGCCTGGGCGCTGACCGGCGCGCGGGCCCGGGACACGCGCCGGGTGCGGTACGTGGGCCCGAGCGGGCTGCGCGGCCTGCCCGGATACGCGGCGCTGGGCGTCCTGTACGGCCTGATCCTGCTGGTCCACCCGATCACCTCGGTGGCGGCGGTGCTCGGCGCGGTGGCGCTGGTGGCCGGGTGGCAGCGCGGGTGGCGGGGGCGGGTCGTGGGGCGGTGGGCGCTGACGGGCGCCGTGGCGGTGGGGGCGGCGGCGGCCTGGCCGTACTTCGACGTGTTCGCGCTGGCGGGCGACGGCAGCGTGGACGCGATCCACCGGGTCCTCTACCTCCACCTGCCCGGGGAGTTCTGGCTGGCCCTGCTCGGCCTGCCGGCCCTGTGGGTCCGCGGACGCCGCTCGCGGCGGGACCCGCTGGTGCTGATGTTCGCGCTGGACTGCGTGGTGGTGGCCTACGGCTGGTTCAGCGGCCACTACACCTACGGCCGGATCCTCGGGCTCACGCTGGTGCCGCTGCAGTTCGCGCTGGCGGTGGAGCTGGCGGCGCCCAGGCCGTGGGCACGGTGGCGGACGGCGCTGGGCTGGACCGCGGCGGCCGGTGCCCTGGTCGGGTTCCTCACCGTCCACGTGGGGGCGGTGGTGCCGCGCGCGCTGGACCCGGTCGGCTTCGCGCGGCCGCCCGAGTGGCCGACGTACGAGTGGGCGGCCCGGCACATCGGCCCCGGCGAGGTGGTGATCACCGACGGCTACTACGCCGGGCACGTCATCGCCGGGTACGGGCCGAACCTCGCGGCGCCCGCCTGGCCGGACCCCTCGCTGGACGAGCGGGAGCGGCGGCGCCGGGCGGCCGACGTCGAGGCGTACCTCGCGCCGGACTCGACCCGCGCCGGGCGCGCCGCCGTCGTCCGCCGCTACCACGTGCGCTGGCTGCTGCTGACCCGCTGGCACCCGGTGCCCGAGGAGGCGGTGGTGGTGGCGTGGAGCGGGCGGACGGGGGAGGTGCTGGCGCGGGTCGGCTGAGCACCCCTCGGGGTTACTCGACGACCAGCTCGACCGGGATGTTGCCGCGGGTGGCGTTGGAGTAGGGGCAGACCTGGTGGGCCTGCTCGACCAGGCGCCGTCCGGTCTCCGGCTCGATGCCGTCGGGCAGCTCGACCCGGAGGGTGACGGCGAGCGCGAAGCCCTCGCCCTGCTTGCCGATGCCGACCTCGGCGGTGACGGCGGCGTCGGCGACGTCGACCTTCGCCGCGCGCCCGACCACACCGAGGGCACTGCCGAAGCAGGCGGCGTATCCGGCGGCGAAGAGCTGCTCGGGGTTGGTGCCCCGGCCGTCACCGCCCATCTCGACGGGGATGCCGAGCGCGAGGTCGAGCGTGCCGTCGGAGCTGACGGCGCGGCCGTCGCGGCCGTGGGTGGCGGTGGCGGCGGCGGTGTAGATCGCGTCCATGGGAGATCCGTCCCTTTCGGAAGGAGGCCGGGTGCCTGACACACCCAGTAGAGCACGCAATTCAGTTGCGCACAACCAAGTGCCACGCAACTCAATGACGCACAAGGCCGGTCCCGCTACCCTGGGTCCCATGACCACGCCCGCAACCGACTGGCTCCGCCTGGACCAGCAGATCTGCTTCTCCCTGAACGCCGCGTCGCGCGCCTTCGGCGCCGTCTACCGCGTGGTCCTCAAGGAGCTGGGGCTCACCTACCCGCAGTACCTGGTGATGCTGGTGCTGTGGGAGCACGGCGAGCTGCCCGTGAAGAAGCTCGGCGAGCACCTCCGCCTCGACTCCGGCACCCTGTCGCCCCTGCTCAAGCGGCTGGAGGCGGCCGGTCTGGTCCGGCGCGAGCGCAGTGCGCGCGACGAGCGGTCGGTGCAGGTGCGCCTGACCGGCGAGGGCGCCGCGCTGCGCGAGCGGGCCGTCGAGGTGCCGCGCCGGATCGCGGCGGCGACCGGCCTCGACCTCGCCGAGGTCCAGGACCTGCGCGCCCGCCTCGACCGGCTCACGGCGGCCCTGGACGCGTACGGCACCGGCCAGGCACCGGCGCGGCCCTGACGACGCCCGGCGTCCGGTCCGCGCCGGGATGACGGATCATGGGTAGCGAGGACCACCGAACGAAGGGGACGGCCGCAATGACCTGGCTGATCACCGGCGGCGCCGGATACATCGGGGCGCACGTCGTAAGGGCGATGACCGAGGCGGGCGAGAAGGCCGTCGTCTACGACGACCTGTCCACCGGCATCGCCGAGCGCGTGCCCGACGGCGTCCCCCTGGTGGTGGGCTCGGTCCTGGACGGCGAGCGGGTCGCGCGCGCCCTGGCCGACCACTCCGTCACCGGTGTCGTGCACCTGGCCGCCAAGAAGCAGGTCGGCGAGTCGGTGGACCTCCCGCTGCACTACTACCAGCAGAACGTCGAGGGGCTGCGCGTCCTGCTCGACGCGGTCACGAAGGCGGACGTCGCCTCCTTCGTCTTCTCCTCCTCCGCCGCCGTGTACGGCATGCCCGACGTCGACCTGGTGACCGAGGAGACGCCGTGCGTGCCGATGTCGCCGTACGGCGAGACGAAGCTGGCCGGCGAGTGGCTGGTCCGGGCCACCGGCAAGGCGGCGGGCCTGGCCACGGCCTGCCTGCGCTACTTCAACGTCGCGGGCGCGGCGAGCCCGGAGCTGGCCGACACCGGCGTCTACAACCTCGTCCCGATGGTCTTCGAGAAGCTCACGGAGTCCGCGGCCCCCCGGATCTTCGGCGACGACTACGCGACGCCGGACGGCACCTGCGTGCGCGACTACATCCACGTGGTCGACCTGGCGGAGGCCCACGTGGCCGCGGCCCGCGCCCTGCAGTCCTCCCCCGGCCGCACCCTCACCCTGAACATCGGCAGGGGCGAGGGCGTCTCCGTGCGCGAGATGATCGACCGCATCAACGCCCTCACCGGGTACGACCAGCCCCCGACGGTCACCCCGCGCCGCCCCGGCGACCCGGCCCGCGTCGTCGCCTCGGCCGACCGCGCCGCCGTCGAACTGGGCTGGAAGGCCAAGTACGACGTCGGGGACATGGTCACGTCGGCATGGGCGGGCTGGGTACGGCTCCACCCGGAGGCGGCGCGCGACTGACGCCGGTCAGCGCGGCGAGGAGACCTGCTCACGCACCCAGGCGGGGTCGGGGTTGGTGTGGGCCCGGCCCGCCACCAGCAGCGTGGGCACGGTCTCGTCGCCGCCGTTGACGCCCCGCACCAGCTCCGCCCCGGCCTCGTCCCGCCAGATGTCGACCCAGTGCAGCCGCCGCGCCTTGCGGCCCAGCCGGATGCGCAGCCGCATGCAGTAGGCGCACCCCGGCCGCCAGAAGACCACCGGCCGCCCGTCGGCGGCACTGCGCCGCTGGGCTTCCGCCGCGCCGACCGACCGAGGGAAGACCAGCGGCGAGGTCAGCGTCGCCAGCACCACGAATCCCAGCAGCAGCGCGGCCCCCGTCCCCGGCCGCCCCTGCACGAACGGCCCGGTCGCCGCCCCCGCCCCGGCGATCAGCAGCAGCACCGGTCCCGTCCACACACGTCTCATGTCACCCCTCCGGTCCCATTGTCGGCGCTCGTCCGTCCGACGCGGAACATCCGCCAGGACGGGGGCCGCGAGCCGCTGCGCCCCGCGGGCGCGCGGAAGACCGCGAACCGCAGCACGGCGAAGGGCCGCACCACGGCGAAGGGTCGTACCACGGCGGAGGGCCGCACCACGGGCGGCCGGCCGGTGAGGAAGGGCCGACCCCGCCTACAGCGGTCGCACGAAGCGCGCCCGCCACCGCGGTGACGGGTCCGAGCCCGGGGCCGTCCAGTACTCCCGGCCGCCGGATATGCGGCCGTCCCGGACCGTCCACAGCGACACGACCCGGTGGACGCCGACCGTCTCGTGCGGGACCTCCACCTCCGACACCACGGTCTCGCCGTCGGCCACGACGCGCAGCACCTCGATCGACCAGCCTTCCGGATACTCCGCGTTGACGCCCACGAAGTCCGCGCGGCCCTCGATCCGCTCGGCGCTGACCGGCCACTCCACCACCAGGTCGTCGGCGAGCAGCGCGCCGAGGCCCGTCCAGTCGCGGGCCTGCATGCGCGCCCAGAACTCCCGGACGACCGCCGCGGGCTCCCTCACGTCCACCGGGTTCTGCGGGTTCATCGGGTCCATGGAGGCATCGTGACAGACACCACTGACAGCCGGCGCCGGGCCCGGCCGCGGGCTCAGAGCGCCTTCAGGCCGTGGGCCGTCGCCCTGGCCAGCGAACCCAGGTAGCCCTTGGGCGGCTTCGGGCCGCGGACGACCACCGAGCGCCAGTACAGCGGCCCCGAGATCAGGTCCAGGGCCAGGTCGGTGTCGAGGGCGGGGCGCAGTTCGCCGCGTTCCGCCGCCGCCGCGAGGATCCTGCTGGCGACGCCGTCCTGGCCCTCGCGCAGGGTCTTCTGCAGCGCCTCGGCGATGTCGGGGTTGCGGGCCGCCTCCGCCTGGAGGTCGGGGATGATCTGCGAGGCCACGGGATGGCGCAGGGCGCGCGAGGTCACCTCGTACAGCAGGCGCAGGTCGCCCTCCAGCGAGCCGGTGTCCGGCGCGGGCAGGCCCTGGACGGCGAGGGCGGAGACGACGTCGAGCACCAGGTGCAGCTTGGAGCGCCAGCGCCGGTAGACGGCCGTCTTGCCGACCCCCGCGCGGCGCGCGATGCCCTCGATGGACATGCGGGCGTACCCGACCGCCGCCAGTTCCTCGAAGACCGCCGCCCGGATGGCCTCCGTCACGTCCGCGCGGAGCACCGCCGCCCCGGCGGGCGCCCGGCGGCGCGGTCGCGGCGTCGGCTCGTCGGCGGCGGCGTTGGTCGTCATGCGCGCCAAGCATAGGGCGTCACGACGAAACGGTTGCGTTCCGGCGTCACCACGCCCTACGCTCCCGTTACGACGATACGGTGCCGTCCCGACGTAAGTGAACACTCACGGTCACCCACGTGAACGACGGGCGTCGCCCTCTCGCCCCCTCCCCCCGAGCGAAAGCACCGGATGTGAGCCAGGTCCTCGACCCCCCGCCCCCGACCCAGGCGTCGGCCCAGGCCGCCCCCGCCCCCGAC